>DAIODL010000254.1:0-3295 GCA_036746815.1 Desulfobulbus sp. | reverse complement strand
GCGAGTTTTTTCTCATAATCAGGAAAAAGCAATATTTGCCGGTCGTCATGCGACGGCTCTTCCGCAAACAAAGCTTGCAAGTGAAATGCCGGAACAGGCAGAAGACACAGAAAGTCAAGGTGTCTCTGACCCATGGACAATTCTGCTCTTCCGGGACAAGAGGACACACCTCAGATTGCCGGCCCTGGCAGGTTTTGTATGTACCCGCCCGGCGTTTTTTTGACGAGGATTAAATCTCACGGCCGTTCCGCCGCATGAATCGGTTCATCCCCTGCCCTTAGATTTTTTTACATTTTCACGGAAATGCGGAGTACAGTTGGAACAAGATCACCGCATACCTGCCTGGGGGGAAAATCATGAAAAACATGCAACTCGACAAAGTGTTTACACTCCTCGAACCCGGCCCCGTCGTTTTGGTGACAACGAATGACGGCGAGAAAGACAATGTAATGACCATCTCCTGGACCATGGTCCTGGATTTCTCCGCGGGATTCGCCATAACCACGGGATCGTGGAACCATTCCTACACGGCCCTGCAGCAGTCAAAGGAGTGCGTCGTGGCCATCCCCACCGTGGATCTGATCGACACCGTTGTGGGGGTAGGCACCTGCTCAGGGGCCGATACGGATAAGTTCACCAAATTTAACCTCACCCCCCTGAAAGCCAGACACGTCCGGGCACCAATAATCAAGGAGTGCCTTGCAAATATTGAATGCCGGGTGATCGATTTCATCACGCAATATAACATCGTCATACTGCAAGGAATCGCTGCGTACATTGACAGTACCCGTACGGAGAAGCGAATGCTCCATGCCGTCGGTGACGGCACTTTCATAGTTGACGGTCCCGCAATCAACCGAAAGAAAATGATGCGCAGCAAACTGCCCTGCGGCATCTGATATCCCTCCTCCCCTTGTGCCCGGCGGGGGAAGAAGGCGCGACGGGCGGACAGCACGAGGAGTGTGAGAAGTCACCTTACGAAGACAGATTTATTTGCAATACAATGTACTGTCCCAAAAATGTACGGTTTATAGACAAAGGCAACAGATGCCATTGCACGGACAATCGTAAACAAACCCAATCTCTCAATTCTGTATTCAGGCAATAGCCATCCCGCCTTTGATTTCCCCGCCCTCGTCATTTTTCTTGCCTTTCTGGGTCCCGCGGCATACCCTTTGCCCGCAATCCGTGTGCGGCATAAGCAGGTTATCCGTTCGCCGTTATTCCTTGTATCCCTGTGATTTCCAATGGCTCTCTCTGATATTGACATTACCCTGATCACCTTGGCGGCGGCTGCCGTGCTCATGATCACCAACCGCATCCGCGCGGATCTGGTGGCCATTCTGGTGGTGCTGACCCTGATGCTCACCCATGTGCTCAAACCGTCTGAAGCGCTGGCCGGTTTCGCCAATCCCGTGGTGATCATCATTGCCAGCATGTTCGTGGTCAGCGAAGCCATCATCCAGACCGGCGTGGCCCAGCGCATGGGCGATCTGGTACTGGCACGCAGCGGCACCAACGAGGCGCGGCTGTTGACTGTGCTCATGTCCGCCTCCTGTCTCCTGGGCTCGTTCATGAGCTCCACCGCCACCGCCGCCATCTTCATCCCCATTGTCATGGCCGTGGCAGAAAAAGGGGGCATCAATCACAAACGCCTGCTCATCCCGCTGTCCACCGCCGCCCTTATCAGCGGCATGATGACCCTGGTGGCCACACCGCCCAACATCGCGGTGAACAACGTACTCGTCGAACGCGGGCTCAATCCTTTGAGTTTTTTCAGTTTCACCCCCTTTGGCCTGGTGTGCCTGGTCCTGGCCATCCTCTACATGACCACCGTGGGCCGTCACCTGCTGGCCCCGCCCGCGCCTGAAGGCGCCCGTCACCGCGAGCACTCCATTGCCGATCTGATCACCCGCTACGGTCTGGCACAGCAGGTGGCCCTGTTGCAGATCACCCGGCATTCCGATCTGGTGGACCGCTCGGTGGCGCGTCTGCAGATGGGCGCCCGCTACCATCTGAACCTGATTGCCCTGCACACACCATCAGCAAGCGGCGGCGTCACCATTCCGGCCCGGCCGGAGAGCGTATTTGAAGAAGGCCAGGTACTGGTGGTGCTGGGCGCGCCAGCGGATATTGACCAGTTCCGCCACGCCTTTGTCCTGAAAAAGGTGGAAGTGCCTGCCGCTCCCGCACTGCGCAAACGGTTTTTCCATATCATCGGCGCGGGCGAGGTGATGCTCACCCCGGATTCGGACCTGATCGGGAAAAACCTGCGCGACATCGGCTTTCACACCCAGTTTCACTGCATGGTGCTGGCGATCCGCCGCAAGGGCGAGCTCCTCACCGGCGATTTCGCCGGCGAGCCGCTGCTCTTTGGCGATGTGCTGCTCATCTGTGGCGCGTGGGAGGATATCCTGCTCTTACGGCAGCATCTGGATCAGTACATCCTCCTCACCCTGCCCCAGGATTTCCGCGAGGTGGTGCCCGCCCGCAACCGCGCGCCGCTGGCGCTGGCTATCATTGCCGTGATGGTGGGGCTGATCGTGTTCAAGGTGCTGGCCACGGTACCGGCCATTCTGGGCGCGGCCGCAGCCCTCATCCTCACCCGCTGCGTGCGCCCGGACTCCTGGTTCAAATGTATCGACTGGCCCACCGTGGTGCTGGTAGGAGGTATTCTGCCCCTGGCCACGGCCCTGCAGAAAACCGGTGTTTCCGCGCTGGTATCCAGGGAACTGCTGGCTTATTTCGGCCACAGCAGCCCGCTTTTGGTGCTGGCCGTGCTGTATCTGGTGACCGTGGCCTTTGGCATGTTCCTTTCCAATACGCCCACGGTCCTGCTTACCGCGCCCATGGCCATTGATATCGGCCATGTGCTGGGCGTGTCGCCGCAGGCCTGCGCCATGACCGTGGCCATTGCCAGTTCCGCGGCCTTCATCTCCCCGCTGGGTTCACCGGTGACCATGATCGTACGCGAACCGGGTCATTACCAGATTATGGATTTTGCCAAGGTGGGTTTTCCCCTGGTGCTCATCTGCATGGTGGCCACCGTGTTAATGGCCTGGCTCATCTACCTGTAATCGATAAGGAGGCTCCTCATGACGGCTATCCACATCACGTCGCGTATCAGCATCGACAGTTCGGAAGTGGAAATGCACAGCATCCGCGCCCAGGGGTCCGGCGGCCAGAACGTGAACAAGGTCTCCAATGCCGTGCATCTGCGCTTTGACATTGCCGCCTCCTCCCTGCCGGAGAGTTGTAAAGAGCGGCTTTTGGCCATTACCGACCAACGGTTGAC
>DAIODL010000253.1:0-3296 GCA_036746815.1 Desulfobulbus sp. | reverse complement strand
GGAGCAGCATGAGCGTGAGCACCGCGATCTGGCGGGGCTGCATCTGGTTGAGCACGTCAGCGGTTGCCTGTGCGTGTGCCAGGGACTGCTCAATACCCGCAATACCCAGCAGACAGGTGACGGATAAAAAGATATCTGCTACCCGCAGCCGCTGCCCGGCAAGGATCATGTCATTGCTGGTCACGCCCTTGCCAATGGCGGCGAGAGTGGGATCATAGCCGCTTTCCAGTCCCAGATAGAGCCGGGTCAGGCCCATTTCCCGGTAACTGCGCAGCTGCGCATCGCTTTTACGCAGCACATCCTGGCAGGTGGCATAGGCACTGACCCGCCGTACCCAGGGCAGGGTGGTGCGAATGGCCTGCAAAAGTCTGATGAGCTGTGCATCGGGCAGACAGAAGGCGTCACCGTCCGCCAGAAACACTGTGGTCAGACGCCCACAATAGGTGGCGGCAAACCGGAGATCCTCCTCAATCTGGTTCCAGTTTTTGATGCGAAAACGTTTTTCCGCGTCCCGGTACGCCCCGCAGAAGGTGCAGTGGTTGTGGGAACAGCCCACGGTCACCTGCAGGATAATGGCGTTCGCCTCACTGGGGGGCCTGATGATGTCGCCCTGGTAGTCCATATTTGTATGTGTTGCTGGTGATTATTTTGATGGAGTTCTGCATAGCATAGAGCAGAAATCGTCGCACATAAAAAAAGGAGGGTTCGATTGGAACCTCCTTGAAACATGCACAGCTGCAGACAATCAGGCAGCGGTAATATCGGCAGCTTCCTTTTTACCGTGAAAAGCGATGGTGACTGCTGTCATAAAAATAGCCGGAACCGTGCAGATCCAGTGAAATTTGCCACGCTTAATAGAGATAGGCTGCCGCAGACCAAAGCATGATCATAGGCAGGAGTTTTGCGATCAAGCTGGATCCCAAAAATTTTTTCTACATATCCAAGGAGAGTGGATAAAAAAATCCCATTTCCGGCAACGCCAGAAATGGGATTTTAACGGAAAAATGTAAGGGAATAAAAAATCAGCCGTTTTTCTTGACAAAATCGTGCATGAATTCGACCAGTTTCACCACCCCTTCTTTGGGGAATGCATTGTAGATGGATGCACGGCAGCCGCCTACAGAACGGTGTCCCTTGAGGCCATCAAGGCCAATGGCAGCAGCCTCGCGTACAAACTGGGCCTCCAGTTCCGGAGTGGGCAGGTTGAAGGCGATGTTCATGTTGGAACGGGAATCCTTTTCCGCATGGCCACGATAGAAATCGGTGCTGTCGATCGCCTCGTACACAAGGGCTGCCTTTTCACGGACACGCTGTTCCATCACCTTGACGCCGCCCTCGTTTTTGAGCCAGTTCATAACCCGTCCCACGCAATACAGCGCAAAGCAGGGCGGGGTGTTGAACATGGAATCCTTTTCCGCATGCGTCTTGTATTTGAGCATGGTAGGTACCTTGTCATCCACCCGGTCCAGCAGATCTTCGCGGATGATCACCACGGTGACACCGGCGGGCCCCATGTTTTTCTGCGCCCCTGCAAAGATCAGCCCGAACTTGCTCACGTCAAAGGGACGCGACATGATATCTGAGGACATATCCGCAACCAGCATGGCATCCTTTTTGGGCATGGTCGGGAACTGGGTACCGTAAATGGTGTTGTTCGTAACAAAATAGAGGTACTGGGTCTTGGGATCCACGGTGTATTCGTCGTCGCGCGGTACCCGGTTAAAGGTGGTAGCCTCGCTGGAGTAGGCCACATCTACGTTGCCAAAAAGTTTCGCTTCCTTAATGGCCTTTTTTGCCCACACACCGGTGTTGAGGTAGGTAGCGGTTTCGCCCGCGTGCAAGAGGTTCATGGGCACCATGAAAAACTGGCTGGAAGCACCGCCCTGCAGAAAGAGCACCTTGTAGTTGGCAGGCACGCCGAGCAGCTCGCGGATCAGAGACTCGGTTTCCTCGGCAACAGCCATGAACTCCTTGGAACGATGGCTGATTTCAATGAGGCCAATCCCCTTATTCTTGAAATTGACAATATCGGCCGCCGCTTCCTGCAACACGGAGTAGGGCATGACAGCGGGACCAGGGCTGAAATTATATATTCTATCGGGCATTGCTTTCTCCTTTAAACGCATGCAAAATTAGTCTCGGCTCAATTGCCGCAACGCTTCGTAGAGGACAATTCCCGTGGACACGGCCAGGTTCAGGCTGCGGATATGGGGATTGCTCATGGGAATAGTCAGGCAGCGGTCACTATACAGCTTGAGAAGTTCTTCGGGCAAGCCTTTTGTCTCCTTGCCAAAGACAAGGCAGTCACCCGGCGCGAAGCTTACCTCCGTATAGGCTCGACGCACTTTCGTGGTGAGAAAATACAGGTGATTTTCATCGTGCTGTTCCAGAAAAGTGTCCAGGTCTGGCCAGTGATTGATCTGCACATAGGGCCAGTAATCAAGCCCTGCTCGTTTCAGATGTTTATCATCCACTTTGAAACCCAGCGGATGCACCAGATCAAGCACAGTATCCGTGGCACCACAGAGGCGGGCAATGGTACCGGTGTTGGGAGGAATTTCGGGTTCAACGAGCACAATATGCAACGGATCAGCCATGGGACAACCTCATTTACAGACAGGGAAAATGTCCCCGTATGTACAGAATATGGTTTGAGGTTGCAAATTTAAAAATACGTTTTACATTCCATGTTCCGTTTTTCGTTGCACTCGCGAGCTTTTTACCTCTCAGCCACGTTCCCTCTCCAGAGATTGAGGGTCCTCGGTCGCTGCGCGTTTCAAGGGGATGACTTGGCAAGATATACTGCGGGCTGATCTCCTGCGGGTGCAACAACGACGCTTTGTCTCACTTTCTCTTTTACAGCGGACAAATCATGGCGCTTATTGTGCAGAAATTTGGTGGAACCTCAGTGGGTTCCACGGATAAAATCAAGGCAGTCGCCCAGCGGGTTATCAAAAATCACCAGCAGGGCAACCGTATGGTAGTGGTGCTATCCGCCATGTCCGGCGAGACAGACCGGTTGACGGCGTTGGCCAATGCCATGCAGCGTATTCCCACTCCCCGGGAAATGGATATGCTGCTCTCCACAGGTGAACAGATCACGGTGGCGCTCTTCGCCATGGCGGTCAAGGAGGCCGGCTATGATGCTGTCTCCCTGCTGGGCGATCAGGTGGCCATTCACACTGATGGCATGCATACCAAGGCGCGTATTAATGCCGTTGATTCGGATGTAATCGACAAATACCTGGATGCAGGTAAGATTGTAACTATTGACGGTTTCCAGGGAGTCATGGATA
>DAIODL010000252.1:0-3305 GCA_036746815.1 Desulfobulbus sp. | reverse complement strand
GATCTGCTGGTTGCTGCGGCCCGTACCGGTAAGGTGGTGAATGTCAAAAAGGGACAGTTTGTCTCGCCCTGGGATATGAAAAATGTGGTGGACAAGCTCCGCGGCGCGGGTACGGAAAAGATTCTTCTCACCGAACGCGGCGCCAGCTTTGGCTACAATAACCTGGTGGTGGACATGCGCTCCCTGCCGGTGATGCGCTCACTGGGTTATCCGGTGGTGTTTGACGGCACCCACTCGGTGCAGCTGCCCGGCGGTGCCGGCGGCAGCTCCGGCGGCCAGCGTGAATTCATCGCCCCGCTTACCCGGGCGGCCATGGCGGTGGGCATCGACGGCCTGTTCCTGGAGGTGCATCCCGATCCGGACAAGGCCCTGTGCGACGGCCCCAACTCCCTGCCGCTGGCGCAGGTGGAAACCCTGCTGAAGCAGCTTCTGGCCATACGCCAGGCCGTGAGTGGCGTGATCAATGACTGAATTCTGCGGCATGCCAGGCAACCCCCATCCCTCGGACTGCGAAATCACCGAGGCGCTGCGCAACCGTGCCATGGCCCACAATGCGCCCATTCCGCGTTCCGACGAATGGCAGGCTGCCCTGGTGCGGGCCCGCCAGGTACGGCTGTTGCTGCTTGATGTGGACGGTGTGCTCACCGATGGTCAGCTCATCTACGCATCCGATGGCGCGGAGGCCAAATGCTTCCACACCCAGGACGGCCTGGGACTGCGTCTTTTGCAGGACAGTGGCGTGGAAGTGGGTATCATCACGGCCCGCACCTCGCCCATGGTGGAGCGCCGCGTCCGGGATCTGGGGCTTGCCCATCTCTTTCAGGGCACGCGCGACAAACGCACGGCCTATGAGACCATTCTCAAACAAACCGGGCTGCGTCCCCCGCAAACCGCCTACATGGGCGATGATCTCATGGATCTGCCCATCCTGCGCCGGGCTGGTCTGGCGGCAGCGCCCATAAACGCGGTGGCTGAAATCCGCCAGCGGGTGCACTTTGTCACCGAACGCCCTGGCGGACACGGTGCGGTGCGCGAGGTGTGCGATCTCATCATGGAAGCCCAGGGCCATCTGGAACAGATGCTGGCCCGTTTTGATCAGTAAGGACGTACCATGTTCCGGAATCCGCGCAACCTCCTCTGGCTCCTGCCCCTGCTCCTCTTTGTCACCAGCCCGTTCTGGTATGGCCGTATCGCGGCCTTTCTGAAGCCGCCCGGCACCTTCAACCCCAAACTGACACAAACGCAGAAAGCGCCTGCCGAGCAGCATTTTGTCATGAAGGGGGTCGTTATCACCACCACAAGCCACGGCGAACCTGAATGGCGGATTGATGCCCAGCGCGCTTTCACCGGCGAAGAACCCCGTGAAATCGTGATGGACGAGGTGAAAACCACCTATATCGGCAAAAAAAAGGAACCGATTATCATCAATAGCCGCAAGGGTGATTACCGGACCGATACCCGTTACCTGATACTCAGCGACCAGGTTAAGGTTGTCAAACCCCGCGATAACCAGGTGCTGCTGACGGACCGCCTGGACTATAACGATGCCACCAAAAAGCTGGTCAGCCCGGGCAAAACCTGGATCCAAACCAAGGACATGACCATTGACGCGGGACGGCTGAATTATGATTTTTCCACCGAAGGCGTTCAGCTGGACAACCGGGTCAAAGTGGTCCTGTGAACTTCCGTGGTCGCGCCGCCGCATGCGGCAGAAAAGACTGTTGAACGATGTATATCTTTTTGAATCCTGACTCCTTTTGAGGTCATCATGATTAAAATAAATGAAAATTATCTGAAATTGCAGGCTTCCTACCTGTTCTCCGACATCGCCAAACGCGTGGCTGCCTTCCAGGCCGCCAACCAGGAACGTGAAGTCATCAAGCTGGGCATCGGTGATGTCACCAATCCGCTGCCGGCTGCCTGTATCCAGGCCTTTCACAAAGCGGTGGATGAGATGGCCACGGTCAGCGGCTTTCGTGGTTACGGCCCGGAGCAGGGCTATGATTTTCTGCGGGAAGCCATCGCCAAAAACGATTTTCAGGCGCGCGGCGCGGAAGTGGCTGCGGACGAGGTGTTTGTGTCCGATGGCGCCAAATGCGACACCGGCAACATCCAGGAACTCTTCTCGCTGGACGCCACCATCGCCATTCCCGATCCGGTCTATCCGGTCTACCTGGACACCAATGTCATGGCGGGCCGCACCGGTGATTTCAAGGATGGCCGCTTTCAGGGTATCGTCTACCTGGACTCCACCAAGGAAAACCACTTTGTTCCTGATCTGCCCAAGGAACCGGTGGACCTGATCTATCTCTGCTTCCCCAACAATCCCACCGGCTCCACCATCACCAGGGAGCAGCTGCAGCAATGGGTGGACTTTGCCCGCGAAACTAAGGCACTCATCCTCTTTGACGCGGCCTACGACGCCTTTATCCGCGATCCCACACTGCCGCATTCCATCTTTGAGATTCCCGGCGCACGCGAGGTGGCCATCGAGTTCCGCAGCTTCTCCAAAAGCGCGGGGTTCACCGGTACCCGCTGCGCGTACACCGTGGTGCCAAAGGAGTGTGTGGCCTATGACAAGAGCGGCGGCAAACAGGCCCTGCACCCGTTGTGGAACCGCCGCCACTGCACCAAATTCAACGGTGTGTCCTATCCGGTGCAGCGCGCCGCCGAAGCCGTGTATTCACTTGAAGGCCGGGCCCAGTGCAAGGCGCTCATCGACGGGTACCTGCAGAATGCAAAAATCATCGGTAAGGCCATGAAAGAACTGGGCTACAGCTATGTGGGCGGCGATAACTCGCCTTATGTCTGGGTCGAGGGAGGGGAGGATTCCTGGAAATTCTTCGACCTGCTCCTGAACAAAGCAGGGGTGGTGTGCACGCCGGGCGCTGGATTCGGCAAATGCGGCCAGGGCTATATCCGCCTGTCAGCCTTCAACTCCGAGGCCAACGTCATCAAGGCCATGGACCGCATCAAAAATGCACTGGGAGAAGTGTAAAAAAGTATTCAACCCATCATCCTCATTCATGATGCCGTTTCCCGTACTCCCGTATTCCACGGACCATATCGAACGGGACATTGAGATAGCCACAGACCAGGTTGAGCAGGGATGTGTTCTCCTGCTCTGCCTGCTGTTGACCAGATTTGGCATCAGGGAGATGCTGCTGCAGCCGCTCGTTGACATCAAGCAGACATTCCACCTCGGCAACTATAGAATCATCCGGGCATCCCAGCAGCTCGCGCAACTCTTTCAGGATAGCAGGAGACGGATATTTAGACGGGGGCGCATCATCAGCAGGTACCTC
>DAIODL010000251.1:0-3314 GCA_036746815.1 Desulfobulbus sp. | reverse complement strand
AGCTGTCCCTGGAGGCGCATACGCTGCAGCTGATTACCAAGTCCATGCGGCCGCTGCCGGAAAAATTCCATGGCCTCACCGACGTGGAAACCCGCTACCGTCAGCGTTACCTGGATCTGATCGTCAATCCCGAGGCGCGCGAGGTCTTCCAGAAACGGACCAAAATCATCCGCCTTATCCGTGAATTTTTCAATAACCGGCGTTTCATGGAAGTGGAAACCCCCATGATGCAGCCAGTGCCCGGCGGAGCCACGGCCAAGCCTTTCCGCACCCACCACAACGCGCTGGACATGGACCTCTATCTGCGCATCGCCCCGGAGCTCTACCTGAAGCGGCTGGTGGTGGGCGGCTTTGACCGTGTGTTCGAGATTAACCGCAACTTCCGTAACGAGGGGCTGTCCACCCGGCACAATCCCGAGTTCACCATGTGCGAGTTTTACCAGGCCTATGCCACCTATCACGACCTCATGGATCTCACTGAGGAGCTGTTTTCCTGGCTTTCCCAGGAGGTGAACGGCACCATGAACATCACCTACCAAGGCACGGAGGTGAACCTGGCACCGCCCTGGAAGCGGATGACCATGGAGCAGTCCCTGGTCGAGGTGGCGGGGCTGGACCCGGCGGTGCTGGCCGACGACGTGGCAGTGATGGCCCTTGCCAAAGAAAAAAGCATTGTGCTCCAGCCAGAAGCAGGTCCAGGCAAGGCCAGAACCGAACTGTTCGAGCTGCTGGTGGAGGAGAAACTCATCCACCCCACCTTCATCACTTCCTACCCCACCGAGGTGTCGCCGCTGGCCCGCCGCAATGAGGAGAACCCCGGCATCACCGACCGGTTCGAGCTGTTCATCACCGGCCGGGAGCTGGCCAACGCCTTTTCCGAGCTCAATGACCCGGATGATCAGCTCAAGCGCTTTCAGAAACAGATTGATGAACGCGGCGATGACGAAGAAGTGCATCCGGTTCTGGACCGTGACTATGTACGGGCCCTGGAATACGGCATGCCGTCCGCGGCCGGGGAAGGCATCGGTATCGACCGGCTGGTCATGCTGCTCACCGACGCCCCCTCCATCCGTGACGTCATTCTCTTCCCGCAGATGAAACCGGAGTTGCAGCCGGATAAAGGCGAGTAAGACCGTACATATGCCCATGGCCTCCTTTGAATGGTTTGTCAGCCTGCGCTATCTAAAAGCCAAGCGCAAGCAGAAGTTCATCTCGCTTATCACCATCATCTCCATTCTCGGGGTGGCGGTGGGCGTGCTCGCCCTCATTATTGTGCTGTCGGTGTATACAGGCTTCACCGAAGGGCTGCGCGACCAGATCATCGGCATCAACGCCCATGCCCAGGTGCAGCGCTTCGGCGGCCCCATCCTGAAAACCGACGAAATCAGCAGGGAGATCCAGTCCGTGCCCGGGGTGGAGGCCACCACACCCTACATCTATGCGCAGGCGCTGATCACGGCACCCAACCGCTCCACCGGCATTGTCCTGCGCGGCATTGATCCGGATTCCGCCATGCGGGTGATCAACATCGGTCACAAAATGAAGGCCGGGAGTCTCACAGACCTCAATAGTCAGGACAGCGTACCGGGTATTATCCTTGGCAAGGATATGGCCAGTCAGCTGGGGGTCTGGGTAGGCGACAAGGTGCGCCTGCTCTCGCCCAACGGCCCGCTTTCACCCATGGGCGTGCTACCCAAAATCCGCGTCTGTGCAGTGGTGGGCATCTTTGAAACCGGCATGAACGAATACGACTCAACACTCGGCTACATCAGCCTGGCCACCGCCCGCAGCCTCACCGATCTCAGCCAGGGGGTAGACGGCATTGAGTTCAGGGTGGCGGATATCGATCAAGCTGACCAGATCTCGGCGGCAGTACAGCAAAAACTGGGGCATGGCTATGCGGCTCGGGACTGGATGCAGCTCAACCGCAACCTGTTTGCCGGTCTCAAGCTGGAAAAAACCGGGCTGTTCATTGCCCTGGACCTGATCATTCTCGTGGCCGCGCTCAACATCATCAGCGCCCTCATCATGCTGGTCATGGAAAAGACCCGTGACATCGCCATCCTCAAATCCATGGGCGCCACCACCAAATCCATCATGCGCATCTTCTTCTATCAGGGGATGGTGATCGGCCTGGCAGGCACCCTGCTGGGTATTGCCGGCGGCCTGGGGCTGTGCGCGCTGCTGAAGCATTACAAGATCATCGAACTGCCGCCCAACGTGTATCCCATGTCCACCATGCCCATCAAGGTGGTGCCCATGGACGTAAGCGTGGTGGCGGTTTCCGCTATTCTCATCACCCTTCTGGCCACCCTCTACCCTTCGTGGAAGGCCTCGAGGGTGCGGCCGGCGGAGGCGCTCAGCTATGAGTAATGCACTGCTCCGGGCTACGGCTATCGGCAAAGCCTACCACCGCGGCACCGCCACCATTCCGGTGCTGCAGTCTGTGGATCTCTCCATCGAACCCGGCGAGATGCAGGCCATTGTCGGCGCTTCGGGTTCGGGAAAAACCACGCTTTTGCAGATTCTGGGCACCCTGGACAGCCCGGATACCGGCAAACTCTTTTTCCGTGATCAGGATCTCACCCAAAAGAGTGAGCCTGAACTGGCAGGACACCGCAACCGCCATATTGGTTTCATCTTCCAGTTTCATCACCTGCTGCCGGAATTCACGGCCCTTGAAAACGTCATGATGCCGGGGCTGATTCACAATTCCTCCAGATCTTCCCTGCGTGCCAAGGCGGTTGAGCTGCTCACCCATGTGGGGCTGGCAAACCGGCTCCAGCACCGCAGCGGCGAACTCTCCGGCGGTGAACAGCAACGGGTGGCCCTGGCACGGGCCCTGGTCATGGAACCGGCCCTGCTGCTGGCGGACGAGCCCACCGGCAACCTGGATTCCACCAGCGGTAACCGGGTGTTCGACCTTCTCAAACAGCTGAGTGCCGAGTTTGGCCTGTCGGTGATCATGGTCACCCACAACATGCAACTGGCGCAGGCCATGGACCGGTGCCTGACGCTGGTCGACGGCCATCTTCACTAATCCTCGACTAAAAGTTTTTTTATGCAACAGCCCCCCTCTCTCCCTCTGCTTCTCGTACTCGCCGTCTTGCTGGTCTTGACTGGATGTGGCCATAAACACCCCACATATACACCATCCACGCATCCAGCTGTGGCGTCGGCCCCAGGCGAAGCCAAGATTCCAAGCGAACAGGAGCTGGCCGACGAGGAGGTGGTCTCCAGCACGGATGCCGCCACGGTGGAGGGCAGCGAGCGCACCCGTGCCCACTGCTTCCATTTGCAGCCATCACGTCACG
>DAIODL010000250.1:0-3318 GCA_036746815.1 Desulfobulbus sp. | reverse complement strand
TATTCCATCCTGCGTCTGCATGATGAAATCGCCAATCCCCGCTCCACCGGTTCCATCCGCTTTGGCGGCCAGGAAATCACCACCCTTTCCCAACGGGAACTGCACGCGCTCCGGGGTAACCGGATCGCTATGATCTTCCAGGAACCGATGACCTCGCTGAATCCGGTCTACACCATCGGCAACCAGCTGATGGAACCCTTCATGCTACATCAGGGTATGACCAAACCCCTAGCCTTTGACCAGGCGGTCAAGCTGCTGGAACGTACGGGCATTGATCATGCGGAGGAGCGCATGGAGAGCTACCCGCACCAGCTTTCCGGCGGTCAGCGGCAGCGGGTGATGATCACCATGGCCCTGGCCTGCCGCCCTGCCCTGCTCATTGCCGATGAACCCACGACAGCCCTGGATGTGACGGTACAGGAACAGATTCTACGGTTGCTTAAAGATGTGCAGGCTGAATACGGCATGTCCGTGCTGCTCATCACGCATGACCTTCCCATGGTACAGAAAATCGCGGAAACGGTTTCCATCATGCATGATGGCCGCATTGTCGAACAGGGTACGGTGGAATCCATTTTTACCTCGCCTCAGGAGGAGTATACCCGCCATCTGCTGGCGGCGGTGCCGCAGGGTGTTCAGGAACCACGCCCCGGTGGCCCGCCCTTGATCCAGGCCTCGCACCTAGACTGCAGTTTTACGATGAAAACGCAGTGGAGCGGCTGGTTCACCAGGCGCAAACGGGTGATTCAAGCGGTGGATGACGTGAGTTTCAGCCTCAACCAGGGCACCACTCTGGGCGTGGTGGGTGAATCCGGCTCCGGCAAGTCGACGCTTGCGTTCTGCCTGCTCGGGCTCAATCAATTTACCGGCACAGTGGCGTACCTGCCCACACCCGGCACCAGTTACAACCTGGAGCAGCTCACCAGCCACCAGTTCCGGCCACTGCGCAAGGAACTGCAGATTGTTTTTCAGGATCCCTTTTCCTCCCTGTCGCCGCGCATGACCGTGGAACAGATTGTGGGCGAAGGATTGCGGGTGCACGATATGGGTGGCGGAAAGGAGCAGCGGCGGGAACTGGTGGCTCAGGCACTGCGCGACGTGGAACTCGATCCCGCCCTAGCGAGCCGCTTTCCCCATGAATTCTCCGGCGGCCAGCGGCAGCGCATTGCTATTGCCCGGGCGCTTATTCTGCGGCCCAAACTGCTCATCCTTGATGAACCCACCAGCGCCCTGGATATGACCATCCAGAAACAGATTCTGCAGTTGCTGAAAGAGTTACAGGAACGGTTCCAGCTCACCTACATTTTCATCACCCACGATCTGCGCACTGTGCGCTCCCTGGCTGACCAGCTGCTGGTGATGCGCCGGGGCCGCGTGGTCGAGGCCGGTCCCGCAAAAAACATCTTCGCCAATCCGCAACAGGAATATACCCGGCAGCTCTTCGACGCTGCCTTTCATCTCAACCAACGTCTGGAGAACCCGTCATGTCTGTGACGTATCGCGCTGTCTTTCATGTTGATATGGACGATGTCAAACCCTTCAAAATCGTCCTCACCAATATAGCAAACCTGATCCGCGCCATTCCGGAACGGCATTATGACCTGGTGCTGCTCTGCAACGGGCCTGCGGTCAAGCTGCTGCAGAACGAGGAGAACGCCCCCTTTCGCGAGGAGATCTGGCGGTTGCAGCAGGCACGGGTGTCCTTCAAGGTCTGCCGTAATGCGCTCAACTCCTTTAATATTGACCCTGACAATCTGATCGAGGGTTGCGAGATTGTCCCCGCCGGAGTGGTGGCGCTCATTGAATTGCAGCAGGACGGCTACGCCTATATCAAACCCTGAGCAGCAATCATTTTGACCGATTCCACCCTGGCATCCGCTCCATCGCCTTCTCCTCTGACCGCTGAATTCCTGGCCACAGTCAGCCATGGGCCCGGTGTGTATCAGATGCTCGGCAAAAAGCAGATCCTCTACGTGGGCAAGGCGCGTGACCTGCGCAAACGCCTGTCCCAGTACGCCCATTACAATGGGCCGCTGCACTCCAAAACCGCGGTCATGCTTTCCCACGTCCAACGGGTGGAGACCATCCTCACCACCACGGAAAAGGAAGCGCTGATCCTCGAGGCTGCGCTCATCAAGAAGCATCGGCCGCGCTACAATGTCATCCTGCGGGATGACAAAAACTATCCCCTGATCAAAGTGACCACCAGCGAGGAGTGGCCGCGGGTGGTGGTGACCCGCAAGCGGCTGCGCGACGGCAACCGCTATTTTGGTCCCTACTCCGCTACCACCGCCATGCGCGCCACCCTTGCCCTGTTGTACAGCCAGTTTCCCCTGCGGCGCTGCAAGACCATCCGCGATCGGCAGCGCCCCTGCCTCAATTACCAGATGGGCCGCTGCCTGGCACCCTGTGCCGGCAAGGTTGACCGGGCGGAATATCAGCGCATGGTGGACGATGTGCTGCTGATCCTCGAAGGCAAGGTTACTGAAGTGGTACGCGACCTCACAACCAAAATGGAACAGGCCTCGGCGGAACTTGCCTTTGAAAAGGCAGCGCACTTTCGTGACCAGATCCGCGCGCTCAGCAAAACTACGGAATACCAGGCCATTGTGGCCGATCATTATCTGGATCAGGATGTCTTTGGTATTCACCGGCAGGATGCGGCCGTGGGCATTGCCCTGCTCTTTGTGCGCGGCGGTATGATCACCGGTGCACAGAACTTTTTCCTCGCCGATCCCCTGGGTGAGGATGACAGCCTGCTCAGCCAGAGCATCCTTCAGTATTACTCCGCAGACCGGCAGCCGCCCCGGGAACTGCTCCTGCCCTTTAAACTGGAAGACCGGGAACTCATCGGGGAACGGCTGGCAGAGTTGCGCGAGGGACCGGTCTCACTGCTCACACCCCAACGTGGCAAACGCATGCAGCTCATGCACATGGCAGCATCCAACGCGGAACAAATTTTTTCTGAAAAGGCAAAAAAAGAGCAGTCCTGGGAGGTGCTGGCCGCAGGCATACAGGCGAAACTGCATCTCACCAGACGTCCGGATACCATTGAATGTCTGGATATCTCCAACCTGCTCGGTAAACAGGCGGTGGGCTCTTTGGTCTGTTTTGTTCAGGGGGAAAAAGCCGGCAAACTCTACCGTCATTACCGCATTCGCCGCCAGGACACCCCTGATGATTACGCCATGATGCGCGAGGTGCTGGAGCGGCGTCTGGAAAGGGGACTTGCCGAGGACAACCTCCCTGACATACTGCTGTTGGACGGCGGCAAGGGGCAATTACAGGTGGCCGTGGATGTGCTCGGCAGTTTTGGCG
>DAIODL010000249.1:0-3321 GCA_036746815.1 Desulfobulbus sp. | reverse complement strand
CCTGCGGCAACACACCCTCAACCACGGCCACGAACCGCTTGTCCACCTTGGGCCAGTTTTGCTGCAGCGTATGCTGGGCCGCCTCATTCTTGGCAAAGACGAGCAGCCCTGAGGCATCCCGGTCCAGCCGGTGCACCACAAACACCCGTCTGCGGCTCTGATCGCGATCCTTCATGGCGGCGCAGAGTTTGTGAAATACAGTTCGATTTTTTTCCTTGTCCGAGGCGATGGTGAGCAGGCCAGAGGGTTTATCCACAACCACAATATCCTCATCTTCGAAAATAATGGGCAGCCCCGGGCAGTGCAGTGGTTTGGGACCGGCCTCCTTGGCGCTGGTGATGGTCAGTTGTTCGCCGGGAACCAGCGGCTGTTCCAGCTGAATGACAGCCGTACCGTCCACCTGCAGGGCGCGGTATTTGATGAGCTGCTTGATTTTGGTGCGCGAGTAGCCATGCGCGAGCAGGAGTTCAAGCAGAGTGGTTGGTGCGTGGATATCGATGGTGTTCATGGGGTGCTCCATGGGCTGTCCCGGGGTTGAAAAACCCCTTTTATTGCCCGTAAAAAAGTGTTTCCGCTCCTCTAGCACACCGCAACCGCGCAGACAATGGCTTTTTTCAGGATATTTGCCCGATACCGTTGACTGCGGCGGCGGAAATGGGGCAAAAAAGTTTGAAGGCATCGTTATTAAAAGATAAGGAGATGGGATATGCCAGTCGTTTTCAGGCAGGGCAAGATAATGGCATGGCAGTTTTTTTATTGACCTCGGCGGCACCTTCACCGATGTGATCAGCCGCGATCCACAGGATGGTTAGCCCGGAGAAAATATTCTGGTATTTTTGATATTAATGAATTGATTTTACGATGAAATGACGAAATTGAGGTTAAATACGGCGATACCATCACCATTGAAACACCGGATGGTGGCGGCTATGGACTGACAGACAATCGTTCGCATTGATTCTGCAAAATTTTCAGTAAAAAAATATTTTTTCTTAATTCTTTAGCTAACATCAAAATAATATTGACAATTATTTATTTTTTACGTTACTTGGTTACAAGATTGGTTGCAGAACCTCTCTGAGGATTATTTCCAGGAGAAAATATGGCTGTCTTTACTTATGATGCAAAAGATCTTTTTGCCTGGCTCGTCAACCGGGAAAATATTGTGGTTGTTGATGTCAGAAATGAGAAAGATTTCAGCCGTTTTCATATCGAAAGTCCCTATCCCTTCACCCTCTTAAATATCTCTTACTACGACTTCATGGAAGATGAGGAAGCCTCGGTGGCCCGTGTGCCTAAGGGCAACCGTGTGCGTGTTGTCTGCGCCAAAGAGGGGTCTGCGCAGTTTGTCAGTGAGATTTTCGATAAACATGGCTATGAGGTGGGGTATCTCTCCGGCGGCATCAAAACCTGGGGCAACCTGCTGGTACCCAAACTGGTGACCCAAAAAGGGGATTACGAGCTGTATCAGTTCATCCGCCCCGGCAAGGCTTCCTGCAGTTACGGCCTGCTCTGCGGCAAGGAAATGATGGTATTTGATCCTTCCCGTAATATTGATTTTTATCTCTCGTTTGCAGCCGAAAAGGGCGCCATCATCACCAAAATCTTTGAAACACATCTGCAGGCTGATTATATCGCCGGCAGCCGCGATATAGCAAAGCGGACCGGCGCCACCTTCTATGCCAATGACGGTGATTTCAAGGCATCCAAAAACGACTACACCTCACTCACCGACGGAGAGATCATCCGTTTCAGTCTGGGCGGACCTCAGGTACGGGTGGTGTTCACCCCTGGTCACACGCCAGGTTCGACCTCTTACGTGGTGGATGAAACCTGGATCATCTCCGGGGATATGATGTTCATTCATTCCGTGGGACGTCCGGATCTGGGCGGCAAGGCCGAGGAGTGGGCCGGATTGCTTTATGATTCGATCCAGCTGGTCAAAAAGATGGATCCTGAATTGATGGTACTGCCCGGCCACTATATGGACTGGGAAGAGGCCAACAGCGATCTGATTTTTACCCGCACGCTGGGCGAGGTGCTGGCTCGCAACAAAAATATTTACGACTTAACCACGTTATCTGCCTTTATCGACTTCATTAAGGCCAATATGCGGCCCCAACCCGAGGAATACGCCACCATTCGGCTGGTGAACGCCAATCTCCGCGAGGAGGATGACGAACATCAGGAGGTGCTGGATCTCGGCAAAAACGAATGCGCGGCTTCCTCCTACGCGAAACAACAGGCGGCTGGCAGCGGGTCCGGACAGTAAAGATATATGAGCGAGGTTGTATTTCCCACTCAGCCCTCCCCAATTAGTCAAGCGGAGGGTGCTTTTTTTATCCTCAAGGGTGCTCATAATTATGATGAACTCTTTGCATAAGCGTACAGTTCTTTTCTGTATTTTTCTTTGTTCTTTCGGGGTGTTGGGTTGGTCGATGGTTGCGCAGGCCGCGCATGCCGATGACCAGCGTAAGACGTCACAGGCGGCGGCGAAGGCTAAAGCACCCAAATACACGGTGCCCCGTGCCACGCTCTTCAAAGCGCCGATGAAACAGGTGCATACGGTTGCAGCGCCAACAAAAGCGGTGACCACGCATAAGATTGGAGCAAAGGCAACGCATGTAAATAAGGTGGCATCCAAAACAGCGCCTAAACTCGTGATTCCGAAGGGCTCCGAGTCCTGGAAATTTACAACAGAGAAACCGTCGCGGCCCTATACGTTGCCGCCAGCACCGACCGTTTCGCGTTCTATCAAAGAGGCGCCTCGTGAAAACGCGGTATCGTCGTCACTGATTTTGCACTCTCAGCGAAATAAAACGAGTCAGTCAACGGTTGCAGCCCCGACGAGAACCGTACCCACGCAGACACAGCGCACCGTCGCCGGTTCCACTGATACAGCCACCCCTTCGTCTTCGTACACCCGGTCGCAGCGCGCCACCACGGCCAGTATAGATCGTGCTCAGACCGGCAACTCGTCGGTTCGTGATGAGCGGTCCTTGAGCGGCAACCCCTCTGCCGGCACAAGATCCACCACGTCTTCATCCTACACCCGGCCACTGGGTGCAGCTGCGGCCACCGCAACCACGCTTCGTCCTCAGTCCGGCACGTCGTCCATAACGGATGACCGGCCTCTGCCCGAGCGTGCCCCGCAAACGCTGACGAATATGTCGGGCGAATCGACTCTGCATGGCCGGCCGGTTTCGCAGAATTCTTCCGCCTCCGATACCAATGTTGCCCAGGAGGATACGAGTGCCTCGGTGCCCAATACGGACCGGGCCAAATATCTTATGAGCAAAGTGCGGCCTCAGTTGATGTCGG
>DAIODL010000248.1:0-3325 GCA_036746815.1 Desulfobulbus sp. | reverse complement strand
ATTTTGTCTACCTCGTCCAGGCATGACACCGGATTGATGACGCCAGCCTTCTGCATGGAAAGGATGATTTTTCCAGGCATGGCACCAATATAGGTGCGGCGGTGCCCGCGGATTTCGGCCTAGTCACGCACGCCACCCAGGGACAGACGCACGAATTCGCGTCCCATGGCACGGGCAATGGACTTGCAGACCGAGGTTTTGCCTACACCGGGAGGCCCAACCAGACAGAGAATCGGCCCCTTGAGCTTCTTCACCTGCACCTGCACCGCCAGATACTCAAGAATCCGTTCCTTGGGCTTTTCCAGGCCATAGTGGTCTTCATTGAGCACAGCTTCAGCGTGGTTGATGTCAATTTTGGAGCGTGATTTCTTTTTCCACGGCAGACTGAGGATGGCGTCGATATAGTTGCGCACCACCGTTGTTTCTGCCGACATGGGTGGCATCTGGCGCAGTTTCTTGAACTCCTTGGTAATCTTTTCCTTTGCCGCCTTGGGCAGGACTTTTTTGTCGATAGCTTCCTGCAGCTCGCTTAAATCATCGCCACCTTCGTTCTGCCCCATTTCCTCCTGGATAACCCGCATTTTTTCCGAGAGGTAATAATTACGCTGGGTGACACCCATTTTTTTCTTTACCTTGGCATGGATGTCCCGCTCCATCTCGGAGAGTTCCATTTCCCGGTACAGAATTTCCAGCACATGGGCGATGCGCTGAGGCAGGGAAACCATTTCCAGGATAGACTGTTTTTCCTCGGTCCGGATCTGAATATGCGAGGCCATGAGGTCCACCATCCGCGCCGGATCTTCCAACGAGGTGATGGATTTAATAATTTCCTGGGGAAGTTTTTTATTGGTCTGCGCATACAGCTCAAAGGCTTTGCGCATTTCCCGCAGGTACGCGGAAATTTCCAGCTTATCGACATCAACATCCGGAGTCTCGACGAGTCGGGCGGAATAAAATGAATCCTCGGTCTCGCCACCCATGATGTTCCCCACCATGAGCGCTCTGCGTTTGCCTTCAACCAGCGCTTTGATCGTGCCATCAGGTAGGCGCAGGAGCTGCATCACCGTGGCCAGAGTGCCTAGGGAATACAGATGCTCCTGTTCCGGATTGTCGACGTGCGGATCCTTCTGCGTGACCAGAAAGATCAGCGATCGGTTTTCCATGGCGTTTTCAAGCGCCAGAATTGATTTTTTCCGGCCTACCACCAATGGCGCCACCATGCCCGGGAAAAGAACAATATCCCGCAGCGGCATCAGGGGATAGGTTTGGGCAGTCAATTCACTCATACAACCTCAGGCGAGTTTTTTGGTTTCCACGTTATCATACAGAATGACCGGATATTCACCCTGGTTAATCACCTGTTCGTTGATCAAACATTCAGAGGCATGCTCATCAGAAGGCAACTCGAACATAACATCCAGCATAGCCTCCTCCATGACCGAGCGCAAGCCCCGGGCGCCCGATTTGCGGGCCAGAGCTTTCTGGGCAATGGCCTTGTAGGCACCCTCAGTGAAGCGCAGGGTTACGTTGTTGCAGGCAAATAATTTCTGATATTGCTTGCTGAGCGCGTTTTTCGGCTCCTTGAGAATGCGGATCAGATCCTCTTCCACCAGTTCCTCCATGGTGGCGATGACCGGCAGACGTCCAACCAGCTCGGGAATAAGCCCGAATTTGAGCAGATCCTCGGGTTGAATCATGGCCAGCAGTTCTCCGGTGGTCTTCTTCTCATGACTGACCACCTTGGCACCAAAGCCCATGGCCTGGGTACCGGTCCGGCGTTTGATGACATCGTCAAGGCCGACAAAGGCACCGCCGACAATGAAGAGGATGTTGGTGGTGTCGATACGCACCATTTCCTGCTGCGGATGCTTGCGGCCTCCCTTGGGCGGGACCGAGGCGATGGTACCTTCGATGATTTTCAGCAGGGCCTGCTGTACACCTTCACCGGAGACGTCGCGGGTCAGTGACGCGGAATCGGACTTGCGCGCTATTTTGTCAATCTCGTCGATATAGACAATACCTCGCTGGGCACGGTCAATATCATAATCCGCCGCCTGCAGAAGACTGACCAGAATATTCTCCACATCCTCGCCCACATAGCCGGCTTCCGTCAGCGTGGTGGCATCGGCAATGGTAAACGGCACGTTGAGCTGGCGGGCCAGAGTCTGGGCCACCAGGGTTTTACCGCTGCCGGTAGGGCCGATAAGGATGATATTTGATTTCTGCAGCTCCACATCGTCAGTACCGCTGTTCACTGGCATGTTGATGCGGTTGTAATGGTTATACACCGCAACAGACAGCACCCGTTTTGCCTGATCCTGGCCGATCACATACTGGTCAAGATAGGCCTTGATTTCTTTGGGCTTGAGAATGTGCTGCGCCAGGTCCGTCAACGACTCGGGCTCTTCGTTTACCTCGGTGATGATCTCATTACACAGGCCGATGCATTCGTCGCAGATATACCCGTTAATACCGGCAATCAGTTTGCCAACTTCGTCCTGTCCTTTGCCGCAGAAGGAACAGACGCAATTGATATTGTGATCATTATGATCGTTTTTTTTATCGTCGCTCATTTCCCATTCTCTCCGCCGAGCTCCAGACGGCTGGTGAGTACCGTGTCAATAAGTCCGTATTCACAGGCTTCCACGGCACTCATGAAATTGTCGCGTTCGGTATCTGTCTGGATCTTTTTGATCGGTTTGCCCGTGTGCTTGGCCAGAATCTGATTGAGATCGTGGCGCATACGCAGGATTTCCTTGGCATGGATGTCAATATCCGTGGCCTGACCCTGGTAACCGCCCATGGGCTGATGAATCATGATGCGGGAATTGGGCAGGGCATAGCGTTTACCTGCGGTGCCGCTGGCTAGGAGCAGTGCACCCATGGAAGCGGCCTGGCCCATACACAGGGTGGCTACATCGCAGCGGATGTACTGCATGGTGTCGTAGATAGCCATACCCGCTGTAACAGAACCACCAGGGGAATTGATATAAAAGGTGATGTCTTTGTCCGGGTCATCGGCTTCCAGAAAAAGGAGCTGGGCAACCACCAGACTTGCAACATCATCATCCACCTGGGTACCCAAAAAGATGATGCGTTCCTTGAGCAACCGGGAATAAATATCAAAAGCCCGCTCACCGCGAGGACTCTGTTCAACCACCATGGGAACTAAATTCATAGGAGCTTCTCCAGATAACTTGGGCGGGGCACGTGGTCGGCCCCGCCGTCATACATATTCGCTGACCGTCTATCTTACGCTTCAGGTGCGGTAGCGGGCACTTCCGTAAACTGCGTCTGTTCGCGCAGAAAATTGAGTACTTTTTCG
>DAIODL010000247.1:0-3339 GCA_036746815.1 Desulfobulbus sp. | reverse complement strand
AGAAGGCTGGCGTCATCAATCCGGTGTTCTGCCTGGACGAGGTAGACAAAATGTCCGTGGATTTCCGCGGCGATCCCTCGGCCGCGCTGCTGGAGGTGCTGGATCCGGAGCAGAATTACGCCTTCAACGATCATTATATTGATCTTGATTATGATCTCTCCGAGGTTTTCTTCATTACCACGGCCAACAATCTGCACGGTATCCCCGGTCCTTTACAGGACCGCATGGAGATCATTCAGTTAAACGGCTACACGGAAGAGGAAAAACTGCGCATCGGGCTGGACTTTCTCCTGCCCAAACAGCTGGAGGCCAACGGATTCAAAAAATCCGAGATTACCTTCAACGATAAGGCCATACTGGAAATCATCCGCCGTTATACCCGCGAGGCTGGTGTACGCAGCCTGGAGCGGACCATTGCCTCCATCTGCCGCAAGGTGGCCCGGGAGCGACTCAAAGTCAAGGATATCAAGAAGGCGTACCGCATCTCACCGCAGTCTATTGAACGTTATCTAGGCGTTCCCCCGTACCGTTATGGCCTGGCCGAAGAGCACGATGAGATCGGTCTGACCACGGGTATGGCCTGGACCGAGGTTGGCGGCGAGCTGCTGCAGATCGAGGCCACGGTGATGCCCGGGTCCGGTAAACTGATGATCACCGGCAAGCTGGGTGACGTCATGCAGGAATCGGTGCAGGCGGCCATGTCGTACGTGCGTTCACGTTCCATGCGCCTTGGTCTGGAGAGCGATTTCTATCAAAAAATCGATCTTCATGTGCATGTACCCGAAGGTGCTATTCCCAAGGACGGTCCGTCCGCAGGCATTACCATTGCCACCTCCATTGTGTCGGCCATCCTGAAGATTCCGGTGGACCGCAAACTGGCCATGACCGGTGAAATCACTTTGCGTGGACGCATCCTGCCCATTGGCGGACTCACGGAAAAACTGCTGGCCGCAAAACGTGGCGGCATCACCAATGTGCTGGTGCCCAAGGAAAATGAGCGTAATCTACGCGACGTACCATCAAAAATCCGTAACAGTCTCACCATAGCCCTGGTGGACGATATGGATGAGGTATTGCAGCGTGCCCTGCTGGTGCGGGAAGGAGAAACTCTGTTTAAAGGGGTTTCCATGGAATCCATTTACAGTGATTTCACCCTTTCCTCGCATAACATGCACGCGCAATGAACTGAAATTAGGTGTTCTTGGAAAGACAGCCGAGCTTTCGTGTCTGCGGTTTGCTTTTTTGATTGACGGGAAAGGCCGCCCCTGATATATACACCGACACGCTTTCGGGCGAATAGCTCAGCTGGGAGAGCATCGGCCTTACAAGCCGAGGGTCACAGGTTCGAGCCCTGTTTCGCCCACCATAAAAGAAAGAATAACTGGGGTCGTAGTTCAGTTGGTTAGAATGCCGGCCTGTCACGCCGGAGGTCGCGAGTTCGAGCCTCGTCGGCCCCGCCAGTCGTTCGAGGGTAGTTTGGAGCAATCCAATCTACCCTTTTTTTCTCTAAACGTACGTAAGGATGTCTTGACCTGCCATGCAACACGCATACTCGCTGCATACGGTCCACAACTTCTAACCATTAGACACCCCTTGCACAAGCTCCAACTTGTGCACGCGTTTGCGTCTTTTGCCAGTTCCCTAGCTCATTCCACCGGATATAAATCTTTCCTCTATGCGACCGCCTTTACGGATCACAGCCTTTTTCCTCTTCGGTTATTGGGTTGCGTTGCGCTGCATGGCCAGCCTCATGGCTCGACTCACGCCCATGCATCATCTGTGGTTCGCATATCTGGTCGAACGAAGCAAACGCTTTCGAGCCGCCCGCATTGCCGCGACCAAGGCATGGAAAACGCATGCGTTTTCCGTCCCGCAGTGCGTTCACTGCCATCCCGCACGTGATCAGATAGAGTCCAGTTGTTCAGCAGCTACGTTCTGTTTGCTTGACTGGTTTGTGTGCGGCGCCGAGCTTCGGCGGACTTCTGTTCTCGTGCAACCTTTATGTTCTTCAAATCATTTGAATATCTGCGCGGTATAGCCATTGTTATTATTGTCGCGGGGCATTGTTTCGGCATCAGCGGCTGGACCTTTCATTCCATCCCGGAACGCACAATAGCCAACGTCATCAGCAGTGGTACCTCACTGTTTGTGTTTATTTCCGGATTCCTGTTCCACCAGGTATTTTATCCCCGCTTTCATTACACACGGTTTCTGCTCAAGAAATGCACCAAGGTGTACCTGCCCTATCTGTTCTGTGCCAGTGCCGCCCTGGTATTGATGTTCACTACAAAAGATTATTTTCCGGATAACTTTGTTGGTCACAGTATGTCCATCTGGGACCGATATGTGCGCCCAACCCTGCTCAGTTTGTTGACTGGCGGTCATTTTGAACCGTATTGGTATGTTCCTTTCATTATGATCATCTTCATCTGTTCACCGCTTTTTATCCGTTTCATTCATCTGCATCGTACCACCCGCATTCTGTTGACCACTTGTTGTCTGATCATTTCAGCTCTCGTGCAACGTCCGGAAAACAATATCTTTGTGCCGCAATCCGTGATCTTTTTCACGCCGATCTATATGGTTGGCATTCTCTGCTCCATGGAGAAGGACTGGATATACAGCTTTTTCGCAGGCAAAATACTGTGGCTGATCGCTGCGGTTTTTGGGCTCGCCTTTCTGGAAAGCCTGGTTTACCAGGGCGCGGGCAGTTACCACTCTCCGGCCTTTGCGTATAACGGTTTTGATATCAATCTCTTCCAGAAACTGGCCCTGTGTCTGCTGGCCATGGTGGCGCTCAACCGGTATGAAAAGAGTGAAAATTTCCTGCTCTCTACCCTGGCAGCCTCCAGTTTCGCCATTTTCTTCATTCATGGATGGATTATCTGGATTATCGGCCATATCGAAGTGGCCCACGGGTTTAAGGGCAATTCATGGTTGCTCCTGCCCATGAGCATATTCGTCTATGCAGCTTCTTTTGGCGTCGCCTGGACGATCAAAAAACTCACCGGCCGCTACAGCATGATGCTGATTGGCTGGTAAAGCTCGTTTTCACTGCGTTTTGCCTGCACAGGGCGTTCTCTCCCCCTGTGCGGCAAACACAGTGAAAGCGTTGACATTGCGGCGCTGGTTGCATAAAGTGCGAGGTGGTCTACTTATGGATGTTGTGTACCCAGGCAACATCTCGGGTTATCCTTTTTGACGAGGTTCACATGATTCATCTCGTTACCATGGATATCACCACCATGCAGGTCGATGCCATTGTCAACGCGGCCAACAACAGTCTGCTTGGCGGCGGCGGTGTCGATGGCGCCATTCACCGGGCCGCAGGTCCTGATC
>DAIODL010000246.1:0-3349 GCA_036746815.1 Desulfobulbus sp. | reverse complement strand
GGCATTGAGGCTTCATCGCAGGGGATTCAGGTAGGGCTCACCGCTGAGATTCACAAGGCACTGGCCGGTTACGCCATCTCCGGCGCCCAGCACGGCACCTCCGGTAACAATTCCGACCGGCTGCGGGAAATCGCCGCGCAGACCTACACCACCAAGGCCAATGTGGCCACGGCGCTGCAGATGGTCTCCTGGGGTGTGGAGGTCAACGATTACGGGAACGCTGAGCTGGACGCGAACGGTGATTTCATCAAGGTCAAGGGTGAAGGTGTGACCGAGGAACTGTGGCAGGAGATGCGGGCCTACGCAGAGGGCAAGGGGTGGAAACAGGGCGATTACAAGAAGCTCAATCTTCCTTTCGAAAACAAGATCATGGGACAGCCCCAGGCGGTGCGTGAGCGCATGGCCAAGCGGGTGGAAAACTTCGTCTATTCCATGTTGGTAGAGGTGTTCAACGCTGCCGATACCGCTGCGTTTGGCGTTTCCGCCATCCTTGAGGCGGGTTCGTATGATCTTGGCTCCAAAACCGGCCGCATTGAGTCACCCGAGGAATGGACGCCTGAGAAAATTCGTGAACGGGCAGCCAGCCTGACATCTGACAAGGGGCCGCAGGGCCATTTTGATGATTGATCCATTGCGGTTCCCACGTATAGAGCGGACACGTTGAGCATGCGGTTGGAAAAAGTTTTGATGACCGGTGCCGCCGGTTTTATTGGTCATGGCCTGGCGTTACGTCTCTTGAAAGAAGGCCGTTTTGTGGTTGGCCTGGATAATTTGAGTGACTATTACGACCCGCAGCTCAAACGTGCCCGCCTGTCTCAGTTGCAGGAACAGAAGAATTTCCGGTTTGCCGGCTTTGACATGGCGGACCGCCGACAGACTGCCGAGCTCTTTGCCCGTGAGCATGTGGACGCGGTGGTCAATCTGGCGGCCCAGGCAGGCGTCCGTTATTCTTTAGTGAATCCTGCTTCCTATGTGGATACCAATCTGGTGGGCTTTGCTAATATGCTTGAGGGGTGCCGTAATACCGGGGTCAAGCATCTGGTGTATGCCTCTTCCAGCTCAGTGTACGGGGCCAATACCTGTATGCCATTTTCCGTGCACGATAACGTGGATCATCCGATTTCCCTCTATGCGGCAACCAAAAAGGCGGATGAGCTGATGGCCCATGCCTACAGTCACCTCTTCCAGCTGCCGTCCACAGGCCTCCGTTTTTTCACGGTGTATGGCCCCTGGGGGCGGCCTGATATGGCGCTTTTTCTGTTCACCAAGGCCATTTTGGAAGATAAGCCCATCAATATCTTCAATAACGGTAATATGGATCGGGATTTTACCTATATCGATGACATTGTCGAGGGCGTTGTCCGCGTGATTGATCATATTGCCACGCCTGATCCTGCCTGGGATGGTAAAAATCCGGACCCTGCCACCAGCTATTGCCCGTGGCGTATCTACAATATCGGCAACAATCATAAAGAGCAGTTGATGCGCTATATTGAGGTGCTGGAGGATTGTCTGGGGAAAAGGGCGCAGAAAAATTTCCTGCCCATGCAGCAGGGGGATGTGCCTGAGACCTATGCTGATGTATCGGAATTGGTCGAGGCTGTAGGCTTCCAGCCCTCTACGACTATTGAAAAAGGAGTGTGCCGGTTTGTGGAGTGGTTCCGGGAATATTACAAGATGTAACAAACGCCTGCAGTAATCCCGGATTGCTGTTTTTTATGGTGCCGGCGGGGCCTCTGATTTTGTGGAAAATACACGCTGCTGGCGGAATTGGCTGGAAATCTCAGCAGTTTTTTGGTACATAACCTTGCCTTTGTGGTAACATCGCATTCGTTTCGAAAACGAAGTACAATGCAATAGATTGGACGGGTAGCTCAGCTGGATAGAGCGTTGGCCTCCGAAGCCAAAGGCCGCGGGTTCGAATCCCGCCTCGTCCACCACCAATAAAGATTCAAAGCCTCCTTGGAGCATATGTTCCAAGGGGGCATTTTTTTTATCCCCTTGATTGTGCAGGATAAAAACAAAAAGGCCCTCTTGGACTAGACATCCAAGAGGGCCTTTTTGTTTTGCGGCATCGGTGGCCGCTGATCAGCGGCCACCGGCAGAGAACCGTACAGTCATTGGAGGGGTTCCATGAGTGCGAGTGAAAAATACCTGCCGAAAAGCAGGAAGTCAACGTCAACATTCAGCCAGGGGGCTCCCATGAGCTGAAATATCGGGCTGTAGAAAACAGAAAGGCTTCAGTGCGACCAACACTGAAGCCCTCCGCGAAGTCTTCGACTTCTGTACTAACAATAAAAATGCGAGTACAGAATAACCCAAAAAAAATGGGAAGTCAAGAAGTTGGTGGAGTTTTCTGTCTTTTCCAGCCTGAAGGGAAGACAATAAAAATGCAAGCTATATCAATTGGTTATTTGTGTTATCGGCAACAGGACTGGTTGGGAAAAGTAAATATTTCTGATGGAGCGAGGCTCGTCTACGAAAAAATTGCACAGGCCGGACGAGGCGATGCGGTCGCGTATCCGAGCAATCAATACCCGGTTCCTCAACCAGAATCAAAGCGGCCGGAGAATCCGCATGGCCAACGTGATCGAGGAAATCAGGGAATATTACGGGTTGGAACTGAACCATTTTCAGCAACGTCGGCTCTATGCCATCCGTGAGAGAGTGTACAACCTGCGGAAGAAGGTAATTGGTAAAACAGCGGAAACGTAATTGGTAAAACAGCGGGAACTAATAAAAAGAGATTGGTAAAAATCGGTGAAAAAGTGGCCTTGAAATAAAATATTCAATATTAACAATATGTTAGATGCTCGAATTGGTAAAACAGCGGGAACAAATAAAAGAAACGAAGTTTCTTACTTGGTAAAAACACCGTGTCGTAACTTTCAAATCGTCAGGATACCTGACGATCAATTTCCACTTCATCCTGACGGGATTTTTCCCATGACCAAGACAATCACCCAACCTGTTTTTTCGCCGACGGCGGTACGCCGTCCAATCCTCCGTTACCACGGAGGCAAGTGGCGGATTGCTCCCTGGATCATTGGTCAATTGCCGGTGCATCAGACGTATGTCGAACCATTCTGTGGAGCGGCGAGCGTATTGCTGCGCAAGCCACGCTCCAAGGTCGAGGTGCTGAACGATCTCCACCGGCGGCTCATATCGGTCTTCAGGGTGCTGCATAATCCAGAGCAGGCGAGACTTTTGGCAAGGCAACTGTGGCTGACTCCATACTCCTCAGTTGCATACCTTTTTGCTCGGGAGCAGCATCCTGATCCTGTCGAGGATGCTCGGCGCATGCTCATACTTGGACACCAGGCACACGGCAGTACTGGGGTTGGGGTAT
>DAIODL010000245.1:0-3351 GCA_036746815.1 Desulfobulbus sp. | reverse complement strand
ATGTGAATACACTTCTTGAAAGCGGCGACCATCTGCTCACCAGGACGGCGCAGGTGGACTGGGACAGCGAGAACCGACGGGTGCGGACGCGGCAGAGGACCATGCTGGGTGCTCTGGTGCTGGAAGACAAGCCGCTGAAAGATATCCCTGAACAGGCGAAAACCGATGCCCTGCTCGCGGGTATCCGCCAGATGGGGCTGGACTGCCTGCCCTGGACCAGGGAAACCCGCCAGTTGCAGGCACGGCTCTGTAACCTGCGCGACTGGCAGCCAGAGGCGGACTGGCCGGATGTAAGCGACAGGGCACTCCTTGCCGATCTCAGCTGGCTTGTCCCTTACCTCAGCGGCCTTACCCGGGCCGAGCAACTCGCGCGCCTGCCGCTGCGGGACATTCTGCTCGCTCCCCTTGACTGGCCCAGACGGCAGGAGATGGAGCGCCTTGCGCCCGAACGCTACACAGTGCCCAGTGGCTCGAAAATCCGCATCGACTATCAGCCGGACAAACCACCCATACTGGCGGTGCGACTGCAGGAGCTCTTTGGCCTGGCCAGCACACCCGCCGTCTGCAATGGCCGACAGCCGCTCCTGCTGCACCTGCTGTCGCCGGCAGGCCGGCCCATGCAGGTCACCTCAGATCTGGCCGGGTTCTGGGAAAACAGTTATCCGCTGGTGAAAAAAGACCTGAAAGGCCGCTATCCCAAGCATTCCTGGCCAGACGATCCCCTGCACGCCACCCCGCTCAGGGGCGCCAAACCAAGGCCCAGGCCATCGTCCCAACGATGAGCACTTTCCTTTTTTTGTTCTTCCAAAAAAATGGTAGTGTACCAGTCATCGCACAACCCACAACGTCGCACATCCCATGAGTAATTTTTTCAGTACAGGACTTGAAACACGCACCATTGAAGTCATGATCCGGCGCTACTGCCGCGATCATCACCATCAGGACACGCTCTGCGACCAGTGCGGCGAGCTGCTTGCCTACGCGAAAAACCGTCTGCACCACTGCACTTTTCGTCAGCCCGGCGCGGTGCACACCAGCTGCGGCAACTGCCCGGTGCACTGCTACAGCCCTGCAAAGCGGGGGCGTATCCGGGAAGTGATGCGCTACGCAGGCCCGAAAATGCTCTTCTCGCATCCCCTGCTGGCGCTGCATCATCTTTTCCTCAGCCTGCGTCGGCCACGACGCGGCTCCCTGTGAGCCCGGCTTGACACCACCGGGCAAATTGCGTAGAGTTTCGCGCATACATCGCAAGCAGTACGGAGCCCCGCTCCCAAATACCTTCTTGCCAAATCTCTTTCCGGTATACTCCCATGTTTGGAATCGGCCTGCCTGAACTGATCGTCATTTTCATTGTTGCCCTGCTTGTGGTGGGACCGGACAAACTCCCGGGGCTGGCGCGCTCACTGGCCAAGGGTATGACCGAAATGAAAAAGGCGGTCAACGAACTGAAGACAAGCCTCAATGAAGAGGACTCTCCCCTCAACTCGGTGAACAAGGAACTGGAGCAGACCGCCGCGGAACTGCGGGAAACCATGAATAACAGCGACCCATCGCACTGGCATCCGGCCTCGGGCCACGGCAAAATGCCCACGGAAGACGAGGTGATTGAGATGGAGTCGCGCGGCGAAACCGTGGTGCCCGCCGAAGAAACTGAGGATGTTGCTGCCCAGGCACCAGGCGAAGCTGACTCGACGCCTGCTGAATCCGCAACCGCCTCCAGTGAGGCCGCTGCCGCGACTGCTGAAAAAGAGCAGGCGCCCGTCCAGGCCACGGTCACGCCTGAGACTGAAGTCACGGCTGCCGAGCCCGCACCGCGGGCCACGGGCGAACAAAATGCCAGCGCATCCTCTGAAAAAGAGAAGCCGCAAGCCTCATGATCGCTGACGTTCTGGAGCAATTCCGGCCTCACCAGAAGGAACTGCGGCAGCGCGTGCTCAGGTGCGTTGCCGCCCTGCTCATCACCTCCACCTGCGCCTATTTTTTCCGCGACCAGTTGACCGCACTTTTCCTGCGGCCGCTGTACCTGGCGTATCCGCCCATGGATAAGCTGGTGTACACCAAGCTCACAGAAGCCTTTCTCAGCTACATCAAACTGGCGGTGCTGGTGGGGCTCATTGTTGCCCTGCCTTATATTCTCTACCAGATCTGGCTGTTTGTGGCGCCGGGCCTGCTGGAGAAGGAAAAAAAAGCGGTGCGCGTTATTCTTGGCTGGGCAACCATGCTTTTTGTGAGCGGCGGGCTGTTCGCCTATTTCGAAGCGCTGCCGCGCATCCTCCATTATTTCATGAGCTTTGCCGGGCCCACGCTGATACCGCGCATTAAGCTGGGCATGTATCTCACTTTCATTGCCCGCATTGTGCTCACCTTTGGCATTGCCTTTGAAATTCCTTTTCTCATGGTCATGGCCACGCGCGTCGGACTTTTGCAGCGTGGCCATTTTCAAAAAAAGCGGCTCTACTTTTACTGCGCCATTCTGGTGCTTTCCTTTCTGCTCACCACCGGCGACATCACCTCCACCGTGCTCCTGGGGCTACCACTGCTGGCCCTGTATGAGGCGGGCATCGTCGCCTGCCGTCTCTTCGGCGGTAAAACCGAACCGCCCGCTCCAGTGGCGGCCCCGTAATCTCTTCCCCTCGTTCACCTGCTCATGTCTTTATCCGCTGCTGTAACCCGCTTTCTGCCCACTACACGTGATCAGCGCCTCCGCCTCCTGGGCGGACTGCTTGTCCTGGGTTCCGCCTTTTTCTTTTACCTGGCTACCGCCATCATCCACTGGGGCGCGCAGAATCATGTGCCGGTGGGTTCGGAGATGTACACCTTTGGCCGCTTTGTCTTTGGTTTCGGGGTGGTCAGCCTCAGCATGCTCCTCCATAGAAAAGCGCCAAAAACAACGCACATGGAGTATATCCTCGCGCGCATGGTCACCAACACCATTGCCGTGTACGCCTTTTTCAAGGCCGTGGAGGTGGGCACCGTGGCCGAGGGCAACATCCTCAACATGACCTACCCCCTGTTCGTGGCGCTGTTTTCCTGGTTTATGCTGAAACAGGAACGGGATGTGCCCTCGCTCTTTGTCGTGGCGCTCTCCTTTGTGGGCATCTGGCTGATTCTCGCACCGCCCGCGGGCGCCCACTTTTCGCTGCTGCATGACAGTTGGGGACTGATGTCCGGGTTCTTTGCCGCCTTTGCCATCATCACCCTGGATCTGGCCCGCAAATACAACGACGCGGAGACGATTCTCTTCTACCTGTTCGGACTGGGAGCCGTCCTGCTCCTGCCCTTTGTGGTGAAGAATCTCGCGCTCATGAACATGAAGGCGGTCTGGTACATCCTCATCTGCTCCATCGCGGG
>DAIODL010000244.1:0-3434 GCA_036746815.1 Desulfobulbus sp. | reverse complement strand
TCTGAGCCTTTATTTATTTGAATTCCCTTACATTTTTATGGGACAGTAGTGACATAGTTTATAATGAACGCATCGGTTATATGCCGAGCGTCACACTCCCTGGAGGTCACTTCAGGGAGTTTTTTTGTGCCTCGCATATTTGCAGCTTGTGAGGCGGTATCCCTGTGGAGGACACGGGCTGTTGTGGCTATACAGTCGAGACGGATACTGGTTAGAGAGGGGAAGTATGGTGCTGGTTGGCAAGAGCTACAGGCGATGTTTGTATACTACCGGAGATTGCCATAGGCTGGAGAGGTGAAGAAAAGTATATAAAAAAAGCTGTCCCACCATACGGTGGAACAGCTTTTTTGTTTCGACGGACTGATCGAAAAAAATCAGTGATAATCGATGGAGAACGAAGCCTTGAGGAACTCTCTGTTGAGACGGGCAATGTTGCGAATGGTGATGCCCTTGGGGCAGACATTTTCGCACTCACGCTCGTTACCACAGTTACCGAAGCCTTCCTTATCCATCTGCAGGACCATCTGGATAGCCCGTTTTTTGGCTTCCAGTTTACCCTGAGGCAACAGTGCCAACTGGGAAACCTTGGCGGACAGGAACAGCATGGGGGTGCCGTTGGGGCAGGCAGCAGCGCAGGCACCACAGCCGATGCAGGCGGCAGCATCCATAGCCTGCTCAGCGATATGCTGAGGAATGAGGATCGTATTGCCGTCCTGGGGTGAACCAGTGTTGACAGACACGTAGCCACCAGCCTGGATGATGCGGTCCAGACCCGAGCGGTCAATGATCAGATCCTTGACGATCGGGAAACCCTGCGAGCGGAACGGCTCAATGACGATAGTGTCGCCATCATGGAAATGCCGCATATGCAGCTGGCAGAGGGTCGTTTCTTTTTCCGGGCCATGTGCTGTACCATTGACTACCGCACCGCACATACCGCAGATACCTTCACGGCAGTCATGATCAAAGGCGATGGGCTCCAAGCCTTTGACTGTCAGCCATTCATTGAGCACGTCAAGCATCTCCAGAAAAGAGCTGTCTGTACTGATGTCCTTGAGAGCATGTTCCTCAAAAGCGCCTTTAGCCAGAGGACCATTCTGTCGCCAAATCTTAACTATTATATTAATCGTTTTCGATGCCATAATTTCTTCCGCGTTCAGTAGTTAAAACTTCAGTATGAATCTGTTTATACAAGGGACAGAAGTGCATTACTTGTAGCTACGCTGAGAAGGAGTAACATACTCGAAGGTCAGTGGCTCCTTATGCAGCTCCGGAGTGGTGCCCGGCCCTTTGTACTCCCAAACACCGACATAGCTGAAGTTTGCATCGTCACGTTTGGCTTCATTTTCCTCTGTCTGGCTTTCTTCACGGAAATGGCCGCCGCAGGATTCATTTCGGTGCAGGGCATCGCGAACCAGAAGTTCACCAAATTCGAGGAAGTCGGCAACGCGGCCAGCGCGTTCAAGCGACTGATTCAATTCCTGTCCAGAACCCGGAACAACAACGTTTTCCCAGAAATCTGCCCGAATCTTGGGGATTTCCTCCAACGCCTTCTGCAGACCTTCCGCATTACGGGACATACCACAATACTCCCACATAACCTTGCCCAGTTCTTTGTGGAAGTGATCAACACTCATGCCGCCCTGACCTTTCTTGGTGTTGCGCATGAGTTTGTTGATCTGCTCTTTGACACCGTTGACCGCCTCGTCAAAAGCCGGATGATCGGTGGACATCTCCGGTCCCATGCCCAGCTTGGCCAGATAGTCGTCGATGGTGTAGGGCAGGACGAAGTAACCGTCAGCCAGACCCTGCATCAGGGCGGAAGCGCCCAGACGGTTGGCACCATGATCAGAGAAGTTACACTCACCGGTGGCGAACAGACCAGGAATGGTGGTCATGAGTTGATAGTCAACCCAGAGACCGCCCATGGTGTAGTGAATGGCCGGATAAATCTGCATCGGCTCTTTGGTCGGATCGGTATCGGCAATCTTGTGATACATATGGAACAGGTTGCCGTATTTCCGCAGAACGGTCTCAAGACCATCACGTTTGATGGCATCGGCGAAGTCGAGGTAAACACCGAGTCCGGTTTCGCCTACGCCGCGGCCTTCATCGCAAACCTGTTTGGCGTTACGGGAAGCCACGTCACGCGGAACCAGGTTACCGAACGAAGGATATTTGCGTTCGAGATAGTAATCGCGCTCTTCCTCGGGGATGTCGGCTGGTTTACGTTTGTCACCCACTTTTTTGGGTACCCACACGCGGCCGTCGTTACGAAGGCTCTCACTCATGAGGGTCAGCTTGGACTGGAAATCACCGTGCACCGGGATACAGGTCGGGTGGATCTGTACGAAGCAGGGGTTGGCGAAACCAGCACCACGTTTGTAGGCGCGGTAAGCGGCGGTCACGTTGGATGCCATGGCGTTGGTGGACAGGAAGTACACGTTACCGTAACCACCGGTGGCCAGCACAACGGCATGAGCGGAGTATTTTTCGATCTCACCGGTGATGAGGTTGCGCACCACGATGCCGCGGGCAATACCGTCAACCACGACCAGATCCATCATTTCGCGGCGGGTGTACATTTTCACCTTACCGGCTGCGACCTGGCGCATCATTGCAGAGTAGGCGCCCAGGAGCAGCTGCTGTCCCGTCTGCCCACGAGCATAAAACGTACGGGATACCTGAGCACCACCGAAGGAGCGGTTAGCCATGGTGCCGCCGTATTCACGGGCAAAGGGAACGCCCTGAGCCACGCACTGATCGATGATGTTGTTGGACACCTGAGCCAGACGGTAGACGTTGGCTTCACGGGCACGGAAGTCGCCGCCTTTAACGGTGTCGTAGAACAGACGGAAAATGGAGTCGCCGTCACCCTGATAGTTTTTGGCGGCATTGATACCACCCTGGGCGGCGATGGAGTGAGCCCGGCGTGGGCTGTCCTGGATGCAGAATGATTTTACATTGTAACCAAGCTCGCCAAGCGTAGCGGCGGCTGAGGCGCCTGCCAGACCGGTACCGACGATGATGACATCGAATTTCCGTTTGTTGGCAGGGTTAACGAGTTTGTTGGAAAAACGGCATTTATCCCATTTTTCTGCTATCGGGCCTTCAGGTATTCTTGAGTCAAGCTGCATAGTCGTTTCTTTTTGGCTTAGATTAATAAGATAAAAACTTATATGAAGATTCGTTCCAGTAAAATCTGACTGAATCCTCTGTCGTCTCTGTCAACGTCCTCAATTAGAGAAGCTGATTGCGGGAAATCACCATCAGGATGGTGATCAGCACAAACACAGCTCCCATGATGTACCCAAGCGCCTTAGCAACGACATTCAACGGAGCATCATATTTAGGATGGTTGATACCAAATGTCTGCAACAACGACCAGAAGCCATGGCCGATATGAATGATCAATGCGGAAAGCCCCACCAGAT
>DAIODL010000243.1:0-3451 GCA_036746815.1 Desulfobulbus sp. | reverse complement strand
GTTTCTCATCAGTCTCAAGGCCGGTGGGCTGGGGCTCAATTTGACGGCCGCGGATTATGTCATCCATATGGATCCCTGGTGGAATCCAGCGGTGGAGGATCAGGCCTCAGACCGGGCGCACCGTATCGGCCAGAAGCGGCCGGTGACCGTGTACCGGCTGGTTACGGCCGACACTATTGAAGAAAAGATCGTGCATCTGCACAGGGAGAAGCGGGATCTTGCCAACTCTCTGCTTGAAGGTGCGGATGTCAGCAGTCAGATCAGCGCTGAAGAACTGCTGGAATTGATCCGTTCCCGCTGACGGGCATCATCTCTTTCCGCTGTGATTTTTGGCAGCCCTATTCCCTTGAAATAAAATACCGCAGGCATCTCTCAGACATGCCTGCGGTATTTTTTGTTTGTCCATGCAAAGGACGCATCCCCAAAAGGGATGGATACGCTTTTCTCCCCGGTCCCAAACAAAACGGCCACGGAAAAACAGTTCCGTGGCCGGTGGAGTAAACGATCTGTAATTGGGGCAGCGGTCAGTTGTTGTGTTCACCCGCCAGCCCCTTCAAGGGTGCCATGGCGCCCACCAGTTTGGCCGGTAGATACGGCATGCCACTGATTAGAGACACCAGCACCGAGGCGAGGTAGGGAATGCCCTGAATCGCCAGCACAGTGGCCCAGACATGGATATCAAGCATGTCGCCGTCTTTACGCAACAGCACGCCAATGATGGCCAGGACAATGGCCACGACAAAAAAGGCCTCTTCCCGGGCATCACCCAGTGCTTTCATGATAGCATTGGCCCGGGCATTTTTAGGGGTCCGGAAAAAACCAATTTTGCGGGTGATAAAACCCGTCAGCATGGCGCGGGCAATGGTGTGCGACAATGCCAGTCCGGCAAGGGCCGCAGCCATGCTCTGCCTGCGTGTGGCCTGCACCCGCACGCGATAGAGGAAGAACATCTTCAGGCTCTTGAAGAAGAAGAGCACCACGGGCAGCAGGGCAAAGACAATGGGCGGCGGCGAGACATAATCCGGGAACAGTGCCATGCCGGAGGACCAGAACAGTGCCAGAATGTTGAACATCAGGTTAATGCCATCCGCGAACCAGGGCAGCCAGCCTGCGAGGAAATGATAGCGCTGGCCTGAGGTCAGCTTGGTCTTGCGTAAGCCAAGGATGGCCATCATATGGTGGCGGAGAATGAGCACCGAGCCGTACGCCCACCGGAAACGCTGTTTCTTGAAATCCAGGAAAGTATCGGGCATGAGGCCCTTGCCAAAACTGTAAGGCACATAGCAGGCGGCATAACCCTTTTCAAAGATACGCAGTCCCAGCTCCGCGTCCTCGGTGATACACCACTCCGCCCAACCTCCGACCTCATCCAGCACCTTGCGGCGGACCATGGTCATGGTGCCGTGCTGGATGATTGCATTACGTTCGTTGCGCGTCACCATGCCAATCTCGAAGAAGCCACGATATTCGGCCAGACACATGGCCTTAAAAGCATTTTCATCGCCGTCCCGGTAATCCTGCGGCGCCTGCACAATGGCCATATTGGGATCCGCATACTGTGGGGTCAGAGAGCGCAGCCAGTTGGGCTCGACAATGTAATCGCTGTCAATGACAGCGACGACATCGGCATCAGGTGACGTCTCCCGCAGGGCATAGTTCAGTGCACCCGCCTTGAAGCCTGCCAGCGGATCCACGTGGAAGAAGCGGAAACGGGGCCCCATGGTCTTGCAATGGGCCTCCACCGGCTGCCAGACCGCCGGATCCTTGGTGTTGTTATCAATAATTAGCACTTCATAGCGGGGATAGTCCAGCCGTGCCAGTCCATTGATGGTCTGGATCATCATGTCCGGCGGCTCGTTGTAGCAGGGGACATGGATGGAAACCATGGGCAGATCCTTGTCTTCCACCCCGACCGCCGGTTCAGGCAGGCGATGGAATTTTTTGGTCCACAGGGATTCCGCCCACTCGTGGGCTTCGGCGAGAATCACCAGAATCGCACCAGCCGCGGCCAGGAGTAGAACTATGCCTACCATGAGGGAGGCAAGGCTCATATAGTCCCTTTGGAACTCATAGATCACCCAGACCGCAAAGGTAGTTATGGTATAGGCTATAACCGCCAGAAAACTTCGGCCGGCATTGAGGAGACCCTTACTGTCACGGAATAACAGGGCCAGCATGAACATGGCCAGGACAATACTGATGGCGGCCAGTACACGCCATTGAGGAATGGGAATAACCGGGGCGGTAAAGGCAAATTTGGGCTGGCGGGCATCATTGTAGACACCCCAGAGACTGCCGGCGTCACCCTCCAGTTTCATCTTCCAGACCTGGTCAAAGGCCTCCATGATGTAATAGGTGTAGTGGTTCTTTTCCGCCACATTGAGGAAACGGCGCAGGAAGGTCGCCTGGTTGACCGGGCTCGGCACCGCGCCCTGACGGATACGGCCACCGCTGGGCCAGCCGATTTCTCCGATGACGATTTCCTTGTTCGGATACTTCTTTTTCAGCTCATTATAGCGCATTACGCAGTAATCCACGGCCTGATCAACAGGAATCCCCTCCCAGTACGGGAGCAGATGCACGCAGATGAAGTCGACCTTCTCCACCAGTTGCGGATATTTGAGCCAGACATGCCAGGGCTCGGCAATACTCACCGGCGCCCAGACAGATTTTTTGACGGTGTCAATGTGGTGCAGCACCTGATCCAGGGTAAGGTCGGCACGCAGAAGCACCTCGTTGCCCACCAGCACGCGCACGACATTCCGATAATTTTTTCTGTAGATATCAATGAGTTTTGTAATTTCCTGCTCATTTTCCTCTTCATTGGGGGTGATCCACGCCCCCAGAGTGATATCCAGTCCACGGGTGGCCGCCAGGCGGGGGATTTCCGCCAGGGTGTCACGAACCGTATAGGTCCGAAGGGCGTGCACATCTCCTGAGAGCAGGGCAATATCTTTGTCGATCTGGTCGACTGTTGGATAAATTTTTTTCATCGGGGACTGTCCTTCGTGGAACGGTGAGAAGGAAAACCCCTGAATTTTCGACGGCCAGGGCGGCTCAATGTTGGGTTGATTGGCAAGTCGCCAGAGCAACAGCGTCAAGCACGCCATGATAATGGAAATAATGATACCGGAACGATTCATAGGAACATAAGAAAGAGGTGTCGTGGTGATATTGAACAACAGTCATGACAGGATTGTGCACAGTCTGGTGCATCAAAAATTAGGCACCAGACTTAAGTGACAGCATTATAACACCTGAAAATGTAAAAAAGTGCAAATGAATCTCTACGTTGAGTGAAAAAAGTATTTCAGATCAGGTTGCTTCCGGAACCGCGTGGCAGGGATGTGGCCGGGCCGACCGGGCTGCCTGCAAAAGTTCCAGAGTAGAGCACTCGGAGCACATGCCAGGAAGGAATATCCTGTTGCAGGAGATGCAGGGTATAGGTATG
>DAIODL010000242.1:0-3451 GCA_036746815.1 Desulfobulbus sp. | reverse complement strand
CGAGATAAGGCGCGGGAATCAGGTCGGGCCGGGTGGAGAGCAGCTGGCCCAGTTTGATGAAGGTCGGGCCCAGTTCCTCAAAGACCAGCCGCAGCCGTTCGGGGCGGGACAATCGCGCGATCTGCTCGCGTGGTGTCCGGCTGATCATGCGCAAGCCCGGCTCCAGATACTGCTCAATGTGGAGCCGGTCGATCAGATCACTGAAGCCGTAACTGAACAATACCCGCAGAATCCGCTGATAGCGGTTGAGGTGCCGGTAGGTACGGCCAATAGCTCCGAGCTTGCGAATGCTGAACATGCGTGGGCTATTTTTCTTCGGTCTGGTTCAGTGCCACCTGCAATTCCGACACCTGACGCTGCAGGTCGGCAAGGTCATCCTTGGTGGCCAGGTTCAGCTGTGTAACCCGTTCTTCCACCCGTTTGTTGATCCACAGGTTCAGTTCATCCTTGGCTTTTTCGGATTTGCGCAGCAGATCATCAACAAACTGCCGGCCTTCTTCTTGGGTCATTTTCCCTTTTTCAATCAAATCCTGGCGCAGATCTTCGACCTTTTCCTTGGTCAGAAACGCCATGCCAATACCGGTATAGAGCATTGATTTCAACAGATCTTTCATAGTGTTCTCCTCTTCCTTCATGGACGGACACGCATCATGCGTTTTTACTGTGACAAACTATAGGTCGTCACCGGCTTCCGCGCACCCTATTCCTTTGCAATATCTCGATGCGTGACCGTCACGTCAGCTCCCGAAGCTTTCAAAAAACTGGCAATACGCTCTGTCACGGCCACCGACCGGTGCTTGCCGCCGGTGCATCCCACCGCAATGGTCAGACGCTCACGGCCGCTTGCGGTATACTGCTCCACCAGATAGATAAGCAGCGGTTCGAGCAGGGCAAGAAAACGAGCGCCAGCCGCGTTTGCCAGCACATAATCAGCCACCTCGGTTTCCAGGCCATTATGCGACTTCAACGCGGGTACCCAGTATGGATTGGGTAAAAAACGGACATCCCAGACCAGATCCGCCGGACAGTGCCCATGTTTGAAGCCAAAGGAAAAAAGAGCGATCTGCACAGATCCCTCACCAGATAAATGATGTTGAAACATATCGGGTGAATAAAAAGGTCAACCTCGGCCTCACGCCCGAACAGCTAGTTACGTTGTGGAACAGATCATCCGGATGGATTCCGCCCGCTCGTTGATGCCACGCTTGAGCATCTCGTGGTTATAGGCGGCCACCACATCCTGCCTTTTCAGCATCCCCAGAACCCAGGGTTCTTTGAGGCTCTCCACCACCGGAATTTCATCAAGTCCTTTGATATCAAAGAGTTTCATGGCATCATAGCAGTTGGTATCCGGGGTAAGCTTGATGACATCCCGGGTGCAGATAGCCCCCACCAGATGGCAGACCCGATCCTCCTCATTGAGGAGAATCGTCTTCACATCCTGCATGGATACAATGCCGACCATAAGTCCCCGGGCATTGATCACAGGGAAATAAAAGCTGTTATGGGCAAACCGGAACAACTCAAGCAGTTGGTTGATGTTGGCGGTCTCACTGATAAAATCCACATCCTCGGTCATGGCCTTACCCACACGGATTGATTTCATGATGGCCACCTCACGGCCCTCATGAATATCAATGCCCTCGCGGGTGAAATCAACCGTATCCATGGAATCGTGATACAACCAGGAAGAGGTCACCGTGCCAATAATAGAGGCCAGCATTACCGGAATGATGATCATATAATTGCCGGTCATCTCAAACAGCAGAAAGATTGCGGTGAGCGGCGCATGGGTGGAGGCGGCCAGAAACGCGCCGATACCCACTGTAGCGTAGGCGCCAGCGGTGGCTGTGTACCCCGGCAGAAAATGATGCACAATGCCGCCATAGGCACCACCGAGGACCGCGCCAATAAAAAGGGCCGGGGCAAACACACCACCAGCCCCGCCTGATCCCAGAGTCACCGCAGTGGCAAGGGATTTAAGGAATACCAGCACCATCATCCGCCAGACCAGGGTATCCCCGGTGAGCGCCTTTTCAATATACTCATACCCGTTGCCCATGACCTGTGGGAAAAAAATGGCAATACTGCCCACTAAAAAGGCCCCTAAAATAGGCTTCAGCTGTGCATGCAGAGGAATTTTTCTGAAAAAATCGCGAATAGCATAAAAAAAACGGATATGCATTACCGCCGTCACCCCAACGATAATAGCCATGACAATATAGAGGGGGATTTCCACAAAGGGATTGACAATGTGATAGGCGGGAATGGGGAAAGCTGGAATTTCACCATAATAGGCCCGGGAGACAACAGTGGACAGGGCCGAGGCAATAACGAGCGCGGAAAACGAAGAAATTTCGTAGGTGCCCAGCAGCACAATCTCCGCGGCGAAAAACATGCCTGCCAGCGGTGCGTTGAAAATACCCGCGATACCACCGGCGCAACCGGCGGCAATATAGACCTTCATTAAACGCCCGGAAACGCGTAGATGCTGTCCAACCTGCGATCCCAGGCCCCCACCGATCTGGGCGATAGGCCCTTCGACACCGGCGGAGTTACCGGAACCAATGGTCAGTGCGGTAGCGATAATCTTAATGACAATGCTGCGGGCGCTGATCACCCCGTTTTCCAGATTAACCCGCCGCAGAAAATTAGGCAGGCCATATCCATTGACATCGCCAGGGAAAGCGAGCGAAAGAGGAATCAACAGGATAGCACCGGCCATGGGCAGCAGCGGCAGCAGCAGCAGATACCAGCCGCCACGGTCAATCCCCAGCTCTTTTGCACCCCAACCCAACGAGAGCCGGTGCACAAACTCAACCGCTTCCCGAAACGCAATAATTGCCACCCCCGACAACACACCGATAATAGCCGCAATAATAATCATGCGGGTGCGGTCACCAGGAAACAGCGCCTTGGCAAGTTTCAGCATATTGCCCTCCCATTCCTCTCTACATGAATCCAAGGAAGACAATACTCTTCAGGATAAAAAAGCCGCTCCTGCAGTGTATGTGGCGTAAAACCAACCCCTGTTCGGTGGTGCCCTGTCAACAAACAACGATGCATCTTCCAATCCACACTCTTACGCATTGTACAACAAACCAACCGGTAAGCAGTCATCTTCTCACAAAAATTAAGCAACATAACAAAATCCAATTTCGAATAAAACAGCTTTTTTCCCCGTCCGGATGCTATCATGAAGCGCTTTTGCCCCATCTTTCTGCACGACGAACGATTCCGTTTCCCATGTTTTCTGAACAATAATTTGATATCAAAAGGGATATCTGGCAAACAATCCCAGGCGGTTGATGGTCATAACGAAAAAACCTCCAGGGGAAAAGGCAGGAGTGTCTATGGATGGTACAGAAAGGTTGATTTCAAAACAAGACGACTACCATAGAAAAAGAAAAAGGGATTACAGAACTCTCTGTAATCCCTAATATCTTGGTGG
>DAIODL010000241.1:0-3454 GCA_036746815.1 Desulfobulbus sp. | reverse complement strand
GGCATCAAGGCTGACCTGCTGGTTGAGTTCCTTCAGGTGCTCAATTTCCTTGAGCATGGAGACCCGGTCACGGGAGTCGCGGTCCGCGATATCATCGACCTGTTTTCTGAAGTCCTGCAGTTGCAGCTGGAAGGGACGCAGCAGGTGGTTCAGAGTGGTGGTGTGCTGCTGGTTGAGATATTCACCGCGCTCGCTGAGTGCCTTGCCCGCGAGCAGCTGGAAATCCTGCTGGAGCTGCTGCCGGGTTTCTGCAACTAAAAGTTCCCGGTCCTCAAGTTGCTGCCGGGCCGCCTCGTAAGCGGTATGCAGGGAACCGTTTTCCGTATCCAGATGACGGCATTCTCCCAGTAACTGGTTGTAGGCGTGGTTCGCCTCGGCCAGTTCCTGGTCAAGCTGCCGGTTTTCAGCTTCAAGATGTTCCAGGTTAAGCGTCAGCGTGACCTGACGGCGCTGCGCCCGCAGATGAAGCAGCAAAAGCACAAAAAGTGTCACCAGCGCCACCGCGCCTGCTCCCAGACAACAGGAGAAGACGTCGAGGTGGGCGAGGAGAATGGCGATGGACTCAGGCACGGGAGAGGCAGGGGCCGCGTCAGCGGCGGTTGTTGACCATGCGCAGAGCTTCTATTTCTTCAAGAAGATCCAGCGCCAGGGCACAACCCGGAAGATTCACGCGCAGATCGTTGTGCAGCCGGATAACAGTCTGCACTCGTTTCACTGAGAAAAAAGGAAACTGCCACTCCCGGGGCGTGCAGCCCTCGGGAGTGAGAATGCCCTCGTCAATCAGAGATTCAACCATCTCTGCGCTTACATTGCACAGGCGGCAGAGCTCTGCCAGACTGCACCGCGTTTCATCCGTCAGCACCATGCCGGCAAGATAGATATTTTGTTCGGTCATTTCAGGCCCCTAAATCAGCACGAGGATTGATCGGCATTTTTTTCGCCATCTCCGCATACAACTGCCGCTGTTCCTCTGTCACGGGTTCCGGGACGACGATACGCAGGGTGATGATCTGATCGCCGATCTGTTGCCCGGTTCCCAGCCCCTTGCCTTTGAGACGCAGCTTTTTGCCCCCCTGAGAACCTGCTGGAATTTTCAGTTGCACATTACCGCCCAGCGTGGGCACGGTCACGGATGCACCCAGCGCCGCCTCCCAGGGAGTAATCGGCAGATCCAGGTGGACATCGCGTTTTTCCGTATGAAAGAGCATGTCCTCGGAGAAAGCAATTTCCAGATACAGGTCACCCGCCGGGCCTCCACCCATGCCGGGTTGGCCCTGTCCGTTCAGGCGAATCCGCTGTCCGGCGATAATTCCCTTGGGAATTTTGACGTTCAGGGTGTGTGGCTCCATGCGCATCTGTCCGTCTGCACCCATGACCGGCTGTGTCAAAGAGATGGTCTTCTGGGCACCGTGAAACGAGTCCGCCGGGGTGATGAGAATCTTGGCGTGCAGATCCTCACCCTGCGAGCGGAACGAGTGCTGACGATGACTGCTTCGCTGGCTCCGGCCAAAGAGCGATTCAAAAAAATCACTGAACTGGGATTCGTCAGCCCCAGTATAACCGCCGCCCCGGAACTCAAAGCCGCTGTCCCAGTTGGGTGGCGGATCAAAATGCTGGCCTTCGCGCCAGTTGGCGCCAAACTGGTCATAGGCAGAGCGTTTTTCAGGATCCTTCAGTACTTCGTAGGCCTCGCCGATATCCTTGAACTTCTCTTCGGCGTTGGCTTCCTTGTTGACATCGGGATGGTATTTACGGGCCATCTTACGATAGGCCTGTTTAATCTGGTCCTGGGTGGCGCTGCGTTCAACCCCTAAAATTTTATAATAATCTTTATATTCCATAATATTCTCAATACGCTGCAAAAACCACTTTATGGCGTACAATAAGGATGCACCTGTAAAAAGAAAAGAAAAAAGTGGGCACGGTTCTTTCCCCTTGAACTGTGTGCGGGCTATCTTTTATGCTTGAATTCAGGATATGAAGAAAATCATGCAAACCATCGTTCTTACCGGATTTCGAGCCACTGGGAAAAGTACCGTTGGCCGCCTTGTTGCTGAAGCGTTGAGTTACCGCTTTCTGGATACAGACCAAGAGATCACAAGGCGCCTGGGCATGTCTGTTGCCGAGGTGGTGCATCGTCACGGCTGGTCCCGTTTCCGTCAGGAAGAGGCCGCGCTGCTTGGAGAGCTGTCGATGTGGTCGCAGGTGGTTATTGCCACCGGTGGCGGTGCCATTGAACATCAGAAGGCCTGGCAGGCGCTGCGCGGGCACAGCTTTGTGGTGTGGCTGGATGCGGATGTGGCCACCATCAAGAGCCGTATTGCCTCTGATGTGGTGTCCTCAAATCAGCGTCCCGCGCTGCTGACGGGATCGGCCTCTGCCCGGCATGAAGCCTCACTTTTAATGGAGCGGCGGGCGCCACTGTATGCGGCAGGTTCTGATCTGCGGTTCGATACGACAACCATGTTGCCCGCGAAAGTTGCGGCAGAGGTGCTGGCCGCCTTACGCCAGCAGGTGGAGCCGTTACCAAAAAAATGATCCCTTGAGCCTGCCGTTTTTTGGAAAGGCGATGCAAGCTGTATTCAGCAATGCATTACGTATGTTTCATTGTTAAGGGAATTAAAGGAATACATCGCAGCCATTGCACTTTTGGGACAGAATGCGCATAATCGTTTTATTAATGACTCAGCTGATCCCAGAAGAGAGGCGGTAGAAGAGAGTGAAAAAGAACAAAGAACAAAATACATCTCCATCACAGTCAATCTGGATTGTCACCCGGGAGTATGAGGGATTTGCCGGAGCCGGCGGTGTTAAGGATGTCTCCCGGCAACTTGCGGAAGCACTGGTCAGCACTGCAAAGGCACAGGTGTCGGTTATCCTGCCCCGGTATGGCTTTATGGACGCGAAAGCGCTGGGCTTTGAGCTGGTACCTGTAGGCGATTGGGGTGGCATCATCCGTGGCACCTATTATGAACACGGACTGCTGATCGATATGGACTATGTCGAGCAGGAACGGCGTGAGGCGGTGGTGCTGTGGAAGGGGGTTTTTGCTGGAGTGACCCTGTATCTGGTTGAAGCGCAACGTTTTGCCGAGAAGCAAGGGGTGTATACCTATACAGAGGCGGATGAACTGCTGCAGTCATGGCAACGTAAGGGAGAAGGGCATTATGATTATTTTGCCATGAATATCCTTCTGCAGAAAACTGCCCTGGATTTGATGATCGTTCTTGATGAGCATCCAGACATTATCCATTGCCAGGATGGCCATGCGGCTACGCTGCCAGCCATGATGCGGGAGAATTGCGGGTATCGTCCCTACTTCCGCAATACCGGAGCGGTGGTAACCATTCATAATGCCGGTGCCGGATATCATCAGGAAGTGGGGGATCTGAAATTTGCCCGGGCTATTACGGGACTGCCCCTACACGTGATTAACAGTTCTCTGCTTGAGGGT
>DAIODL010000240.1:0-3469 GCA_036746815.1 Desulfobulbus sp. | reverse complement strand
GAGGCGGCCGGGACGGTTTTCAGCGGCTACAGTTTGTTCGGGCATTATTTCAACAGGTAAGGATTTTTCAGGGTGCAGGCATGATCGGCAGGTCCCGTACAAAACATTAGCCCTGAACTCTGTATTAGATAAGCGAATTATTCACCAGAAAAAAACAGAGAAAGACAAAACCGGGAAGGCTGTTAACGTTCCAGCTGCAAAGCTTTGTGCCTTCTTCGCATAGTACTGGGGATATTTTCAGAATGTGATCAGGTTGAGGATAATGGAACCCGGAAAAAAGAAAAATTTTTTTTAATGAAGGTATCCGGGGCTATCAATTTCTTCACTTTCCATTGAGCCGCAAAGCGTGTTTCCCCTAATCAAAGTTATCTGTATCGATCATACTTGAACGGTGTAGGATCGTCAGAAATGTTTCCCGGCAGCGTTCATCCCCTGCCAGCCGCCGCCCAGGGCTTTGAGGAGCGAGATGGCGGCCAGATATTTCTGCTGGCGGATGGAGATCAGATCCCGCCTGGCGGAGAGTAGGGTGTTGCGCACGGTCATCACACTTAAGTAATCCACGGTACCTGCTTCGTATTGATGCAGGGTCAGATCCACGATTTTCTGGTTCGCGTCCACCACTGCCTGCTGCTGTTGTTCCTGCTCGGAGAGAATGCGCAGTGAAGCAAGGCTGTCCTCAGTGTCCTGCAGTGCCGTCAATACCACCTGGCGATAGCTGGCCACCTGCTGGTCATAGGCGGCTCTGGCTGAATCAGTGAGCGCCTTGCGCGCGCCATTGTCAAAGAGGGTGACCGCCAGCGAGGAACCAAGCGACCAGATCTGGTTGGGTATCTGCATCAAATCTCCAAAATTCGAACCACTGTAGCCACCACTTCCGCTGAGACTGAGGGCGGGAAAGTACGCTGCCTCGGCCACGCCGATCTCCGCGTTGGCAGAGGCCATGCGCCGTTCCGCTGCGGCCACGTCGGGCCGCCGCTCCAGCATGGTTGACGGCAGCAGCGAAGGCAGCTTGGGAAAATTCAGGGTGATGTCTTTTTCCGGCGGCAGGCTGAAGGAAGCTGGCGCTTTGCCGATGAGCACGGCTATGGAGTGCTCCAGGGAGGCACGCTGCACTCCCACATTGGTGAGCTGCGCCTGGGCCGCCTGCAGCTGCGCGCTAGCCTCGGTAAGATCAAGCCGGCTGATAACACCCTGCTGATACCGGTTCTGCTGCCGCTTTAAGCTCTTCGTATAATCCTGCACCGTGGCTTCCAGCAGCGCCTTCTGCGCGTCCACCATACGCAGGGTGGTGTAGCTGGTGGCCAGCTGGGCCTGCAGGCTTAAGCGGGTGGCTGCCAGGTCGCCGGCCGTGGCCTGAGTGGTTGCCGTGACCGATTCCAGTCCGCGCCGCAGCCTGCCCCACAGATCCACCTCCCACTGGGCGGAAACGCCCAGGGTGACGGTGTCGGTGGGATGCAGGCTGGTTGTTTTGGTGGAAGACTTGCTGCGGCCATGGGTGTAGCCGCCGTTGCCCGACAATGTGGGCCACAGGGCGGCCCAGGCCTGCTGCTGGGTGCTGATCGCCTGACGGTATTTGGCCTCAGCGATGACCAGGTTCTGGTTGGACGCCTGCAGCTGGTGCATGAGGCCGTCCAGTATCGGGTCGCCGAACATGCGCCACCACTGGGGACTGATGCCTTGCTGGTTCTGAGTGGCGGCATCGGGATGGGCAAGGCGCATGGGCACGCTTTCCTTGAAATGGTCCGGCAGCGCAGCGTTCCCCGGCAGGGGGGCAGGTTTATGATAATCGGGTCCCACCGCGCAGCCCGTCAGCACAGCCGCGCCGGCAAGAATCAGTATCGCCCTGGTAATCAACCGAATGTTCATGCGTTTTCTCCTGATTGAGGCCCGGAAACCAGTGCTGTTTTCCGGTGCCGGCGACGGCGAAGCCGGTCGAGGACAAGATACACCACCGGTGTAGTATACAGGGTCAGTACCTGGCTGACCAGCAGTCCGCCCACAATGGAAATACCAAGCGGCTGGCGCATTTCCGCGCCTTCGCCGGTGACCAGGGCCAGCGGCAGGGCGCCGAAGAGCGCGGCCAGTGTGGTCATGAGAATCGGGCGGAAGCGCAGCAGGCAGGCGCGGTAGATGGATTCAAGCGGCGTGGCGCCCTCGTTTCGTTCCGTGGCAATGGCCACGTCGATCATCATAATGGCGTTTTTCTTCACAATACCAATAAGCAGGATCACGCCGATAAAGGCGATCACCGTGAACTGCTGTCCCACCAGCATCAAGGCAAGGATGGCGCCCACGCCTGCCGACGGCAGGGTGGAGAGGATGGTCAGCGGGTGCAGTAGATCCTCGTACAGAATGCCCAGAGTGATGTAAATGGCCACCAGCGCCGTGAGTACCAGGAGCGGCTGGCTGCCCAGCGAGGCCTGAAAAACCTTGGCGCTGCCCTGGAAGGAACCGATGATGGAACTGGGGACGCCCGCCCGCAGCAGGGCGGTTTCAATGGCTTCGGTGGCTTGACCCAGGGAGACCTTTTCCGGCAGGTTGAAGGAGATGGTGCTGGAGGCCATGAGTCCCTGATGGTTGACTGCCAGCGCCGTGTTGGTTGACTGCACCGAGGCAAAGGCGGACAGCGGTACAAGAGCGCCGCTGCTGCCTGCGACATACATATCCTTCAGGGAAGAGGGGTGTTCCAGGAAACGGTCATCCGCCTCCAGCACTACCCGGTACTGATTGAGCGGTTCGTAAATGGTAGACACCTGCCGCTGGCCAAAGGCATCGTTTAAGGTGGAATCAATGGTGCGCATGTTGATGCCCAGCCGCGCGGCCGTGTCGCGGTCAATTTGCAGCGAAGTCTGCAAACCTTTGTCCTGGGTGTCGGTGTTAACATCCTCCAGTTCCTTTAACCCACCGAGGGCGGTACGGATATTCGGCTCCCATTGCTGCAGCAGGGCCAGGTTGTCGGAACGTACGGTATACTGGTACTGGGCGTTTCCTTCACGGCCGCCGATACGGACGTCCTGAACCGCCTGCAGGAACAGGGAGGCACCTGCCACCTTGGCAAGTTTGGGGCGTAGCCGGTTGATGATGGCATCGGAGTTGACCTTCCGATCTTTCAGCGGTTTGAGGATGACGAACATACGGGCGCTGTTACGCTGGCCGCCGCCGGTATAGGCCATGACATGGGCTACAGCCGGATCACTGCGCACAATGGCGACGAACTGTTCGAGTTTCTGGCGCATGGACTGGAACGAGATGGCCTGATCGGCCTGGACATTCCCCGTGATGAGGCCGGTATCCTGCTGCGGGAAAAATCCCTTGGGCACATGGATGTAGAGCCATACATTGCCCATGATGACCACGAAAAGTGTACAGAGAATAGTTTTGGGATGCTCCAGCGCCCAGCGCAGGCTGGAGGCGTAGCGGCGGTGTATGCGGCGGTAAAAGGACTCCGGCCAGACCAGCAGACGGCTGA
>DAIODL010000239.1:0-3469 GCA_036746815.1 Desulfobulbus sp. | reverse complement strand
AGGTGAGGAAAAAATCACCACATCCGCCGCGTACATGTCATTGAGGGCCGGGGTAGCATCATCCAGGAGCACGCAGTGATCCGCGCGGGTATGACAACCTTCGCAGCTCTGACACCCGCGATACTGCATGGTATTCAGAAAATAATCGGTCACTGTGGCCCCGTATGCGGCTGCTGTTTCGGTAAAGGCATGGGCAATTCGGGAGCTGGTCCCATTTTTTCTCGGACTGCCAAGGATATTGAGAATTTTCACAGGTATTCCTTTCTCTGACGGCTTCAAAAAATTTTATGTGTTCAACATGCAGGGCCGGTCTCAACTCAAAGGCGACAAGCGGTTGCTTCAGCTTACATTCCAGGCGCGTATTGTACGAAGATGCTGTTCGATTTACCAGGGAATAATAGCTGCAGCCTGTCCTCCGCATGCCCTCTGTTTTCGACCCAAGGCTCCACTGTAAGGCGGCGTCAATGCCTGCTGAGGGTACGATGCAGACACCATACCGTTGTGGTTGCAAACCATAGAAAAAATGATCTCTAAACCGGAAAAGTGGTACCCAAACAGTTGCCAACTTATAAAAAACACTTGCAATTTCCACAAGCTGTAAGCATTTATAAAAAATTTCTCTTTTTCTCAAAACAATCCGATTTCCCACCAAAAAACAGACTATCATGGACACGCAACCTATTCTTTTTTCTCCCATTGGGGTGTTGCACAGCGAGCACACTGTGGCAAAAGAAACACCCATCCAGCCCACCTATGCCCATGGCTGCCGTGGCCGAGTGGAAATTTTACCCCAATTTGCAGAGGGCCTGCAGGATCTTGACGGATTTTCACACATCTACCTCATCACGTACCTGCATCAGGCGGCGCCTCCCAAGCTGGTCGTCAAGCCCTATCTGCAGGACATTGAACACGGCGTATTCTCCACCCGTGCCCCATGCCGACCCAATGCCATCGGCCTGAGCATTGTTGAGCTGCTCAGCATTAAGGGCAACATCCTCTATCTGGATGGCGTGGACATGCTTGATGGTACCCCCATTCTGGATATCAAGCCCTACTGCGCCAAGTTCGACCGTATTGACCATACCCGCAATGGCTGGCAGGATGAGGTCGACGAGCCCACAGCTCAGCAACGCGGTCTGCGCGATTATTCCCCGAAAGCCCCGTCCTGCAAATGAAACCTGTAACCGGGCATGAACACTGCCTTTTGTGCGGAGGACTGCATCCAAACTCCTGGGGGCTGCAGTTCACCCCCGACAAAAACGGGGAAGTGCGCGCCAATTTTGTAGCAGGAAACGACTTGCAGGGGTACGATAATATGGTTCATGGTGGCGTAATTTGCTCGCTTCTTGATGCCGCCATGACGCATTGTCTGTTCCACCAATCCATCCAGGCGGTGACCGGTGACCTCCATGTACGATTTCTTCATCCGGTGGTGTGCGGAACCCTTCTGGAGCTTCGGGCCAGGCTTGTGTTTACCTGCCCGCCGCTCTATCAATTGCAGGCTGAACTGCAATGCGACGGACAAGTAATGGCCAGGGCCGAAGGTAAATTCATGCGACGAGGTTGCAATGACACCATCGACAGCGCCCCGGCAGATCAGGGTTGCCATTCTCGTTGATAACGAAGCAGGGGCCGGTCTTGAGTCTGAACATGGTTTTTCCGTCTGGATTGATACCGGTGACAGACATCTGCTTTTTGACACCGGCAAAACCGATCTCCTGCTCACCAACGCCGAGCGCCTGAATATTGACCTGGATATGGTGGATACGGTTGTGCTCAGCCACGGCCATTACGACCATACCGGCGGGCTGGCCCCCCTGCTCCATGCATGCCGTTCCTGCGATATCTACTGCCACCCGGCGGCCGTGTCTCCCCGCTATTCCATTAGAAACCACAAAGTAAAACAGCTGCAGATGCCCGCTGACTCCAAAACTGCGCTGGAACATCTGCCGCAGGAGCATATGCACTGGGTGGAGCAGCCCATGCAGATCACGCCGGATATCGGCCTCACCGGCCCCATTCTCCGTCACACGGGATTTGAGGATACCGGCGGCCCATTCTATCTGGATAAAGAAGGACGCCGCCCCGACCCCATTGATGACGACCTGGCCCTCTGGGTGCGCTCGGAAAAAGGCATTCTGGTATTCGTGGGCTGTGCCCATGCGGGTCTAATCAACACCCTGGATCAGATACGGCAGCAGAATCCCGGTGAAGAGATTCAGGCGGTCATCGGTGGATTCCATTTGGCACATGCTGACCAGATGCGGCAGGAACGGACCATTCGGGCCCTGCAGCAGCTTAATCCGCCCTGCATTATTCCCTGCCACTGTACAGGCGAAGAGATGGTGGAAAAACTCCGTTACACCTTTGGCAGACAGTGCCATCGGGGCATGGCCGGCATGCAGCTCAAGTTTAACGGCAACGGCATGGGCACAGCCTGAAAATCGGGGAGAAACAGACAAGATCAATCCTGCGCCGGGGATCGATCAAGAGAAAAAACAAGAAGGGCGCGATTTACCTTACAAATGTTCCCGGATAACCCAAGGCCTCTGACACGCTGTCATGAATACAGTCGGCGTGCACGCCAGCCTCTTCCAGCAGTTCATGCGCGCTCTGCAGCAACTGTTTGAAAAAGGTATCAATTTGCGGTTTTTCGATGGCAATATTGGTGATCAATAAGCGCAGCACCAACTCTCCATTGACGATTCCGGTACCCACCAGCCCCCGCCCGGTGCGTTGCATACGCTCCCGCAGTGCTTGGTTGAAAGCGGCAACGTGCATGCCCACCGGTGGCTGAAAACGAAAACAGAGATTAAACGATTCCCGCGGCACCACCAGCTCCAGTTCCCCGGAGGCCAGCACTACCTGCTCCGCGTATTCGCATAACTCAAGGTAATGTTCGATACGGGCCGCCAAACCCGCCTGCCCGTAGAATTTCCAGTCAAGGAACCATTTGAGGCTGTCCACCCGCCGCCCGCACTGCAGGGACATGGTGCCTAAGTCGCGGATCTCGCCATTTTCGCCATCGCGAAAAATATAACTTTCGTCCCCGGCGCTGCACGCTTCCCGCAACTGCGAGGGAGGATTATTGAACAACAGCACATTGCACATCAGGGCCGAGCCCAGCATCTTGTGAAAATCGACGGTAAAAGAATTGGCCTGTTCCACAAAAGGCAAATACTTCTTACGCAGAGTGGGACTGAACAGGGACGCCCCGCCCCAGGCACCATCCACATGCAGCCAGAACCCGTATTCATCGCGCAGGCGCAGGAGCGGTTCAATCTGATCAAAGGCCCCGCGCACCGTGGTTCCGGCCGTGGCTGTTACAAAAAAAGGCCGACCACCTTCTTCGACAATCTCATCCAGGCGGCGCGCCAGGGCCGCGGTCTGCATGCGGCCATGCTCATCCACCGGAATTTTACAGAGATGATCCGTGCCCAGACCGATAATATTGGCGGCCCGGTCCATG
>DAIODL010000238.1:0-3488 GCA_036746815.1 Desulfobulbus sp. | reverse complement strand
GAGCCGGGTCAAACAGCTGGAGAAGCTGGAGCGGCTGGAGCTTTCGGAAAGCGAGCAGACCATCCATTTTTCCTTTCCCCCGGCCGCGCCCTCGGGCCGCGATGTGTTGCAGCTTGACCATGTGAGCAAGCATTTCGGCGAGCACAAGATTTTCGACAATGTGGAGCTTTCCCTGCAACGAGGTGACAAACTGGCCGTGGTGGGCGTGAACGGCGCCGGTAAGACCACGCTCATGAAGATCATCGCCGGGCTGATTCCGGCAGATGGCGAGATTAAACCCGGCCACAACGTGATTCTCTCCTATTTTGGCCAGCATCAGGCCCAGGAACTGCCCGGTGACCTGACCATTCTGGACACGGTGTACAATACCGCCGTGGACATGAGTATTACCCAGGTGCGCTCGCTTTTGGGCGCCTTTCTCTTCACCGGCGAGGCAGTGGAAAAACAGGTGCGCGTGCTCTCCGGCGGTGAGAAATCACGGGTGGCCCTGGCGCGCATGCTGGTGCGGCCCGCCAACCTCATGCTGCTCGACGAGCCCACCAACCATCTGGACATCAGCTCCCAGGAAATCCTGCAGGAGGCCATGGCCCAGTACGAGGGCACCATTATTGTGGTCTCCCACAACCGTTTTTTTGTGAACTCCTTTGTCAACAAGGTGCTGGAGATCAAAAACGGCAAAGCCACCCTGCACGAAGGCAACGTGGACGATTATCTTGCATGGCGCCGCCGTCAGGAAGAAGCAGCCAGGGAACGCGGTCAGGTACCTGTTGCCGCCTCCAAAGCCGCGGTAACGGAAGTGCCGGAAGGCAGCGTGGATAAAAAAACCCAGCGCAAGCAGCGGGCCATGGAGCGGCAGCAGCTGAATAAAAAAATGGGTCCCTGGAAGAAAAAAAGCGAGGAGGCCGAGCGGGAGATTGAAAAGATGGAAACCCGCAAGACCGAACTGGAGGCACTCATGGCGGATCCCGAGCTGTATGCCGACCAGGAGCGCTGGAGCGAGGTAAGCAGGGAATATGGCCAGATGGAGCGGCATCTGGAGCGTTCCTACCAGCACTGGGAAGAGGCGCAGCAGGCCATGGAAGCCATTGAACAGGAAATGGCGGCTGCGGACAACTGAGTTTTGTGGTGCCAGCCGTTCTTGCAGTGGATTTTCCAGGAAAAAGCGCTTGCCTAATACGCCCGATTCAAGGTAAGGATGCCCCAGTACAATGAACCTTTTTGTCTGAATAACGGTGGTCTCTCCACCTGCCTTTTCAGAAAAGGGTGCCCGCTCAATCAGTGGAGCCGGTGCACCTGCGCATACTCTGCACAGATCATGACTCGTCCATGCGGAGGACGTGATGAATAAAATCCTGGTGCTTCTTCTGAGCGTGTTGGTTCTCGGAGGCGGCACATTCTTTTTTGTGCAGCACAAGGGACTGGTGCCGAAGCTGCGCGACAGTGACAAGCGCGACGCGGGACTTTATCTCCCCCGGGACACCGTCGCCATCAGCAATCTGCTGCACCTGGCCGAGATAAGCCGCCAGTTTCCCACCACGCCCCTGGGCCGCTTCTTTGCCCGCGAGACCATGGATTCCATGCTGGACCATCTGGATGGCGGTTTGTTGACGCCGGCCCAGTATGACCATCTGTTCAACCAGATTGGTTCCGTGGTCAACCATCCGGTCTTCCAGGCGGCCTTTGGCGGCGATGTCACCGTGGCCCTGCTCACACCCGGGATGCAGGGGCTGCAGAATGACCCGATGGCTGCTCTGCGCCGGGCCCTGGTGGTGATTGCCCGCACCACGGAGACGGGGGTGCACGATTTTTTTGCGGGCATGGCCAAAAAAACGACGGTGAGCCAGGAAAAGATAAACGGCCTTAATTTCACCAAAATCGTGTTCAGTGATCAGACCACCGTCTATAGCCTGACGCAGGGCAATACCGTGCTGCTGGCCTATGATCCGGCGGTGATCGGACGCTGTCTTGCCACCGCTGAGCAGCCCGGCCAGAGCCTTTCCGAAAGCCCGGTCTATCAGGCGGCTGTGCAGTACTGGGCGGAAGCTTCCCGGGAAAAAACATATCTACGCCTTTTTGTACAGCCACAGGCTCTGGCCCAGCTGGCCGATTCTCTGAACCCGCAGTCCTTTTCCAGATATTCTCCCGAAGCGCTTCAGTTGGTGACCGCGCTGCAGCAGTCCGCCGCCAGATTCAAGGGGATGGACGGGTTGTATGGACTCCTCTTTGCCGGTGATCATGGCCTGGAGGGCCGGATTCATGTGGCTTTTCAGTATGACCAGCTGTCCCCGCTGATCAAGGCCACGCTGGACAGCGCCACCAGTCCCAATCCCACGATTTCTCTTTTGCGGGAGGACACCCTGCTCTATTTCTGGGCCTCGGATCTGCGGCTTGATTTGCTGAAAGATGCCCTGCTCAAGGGGGAAGATCAGGGTGCGGTGATCATGGCCGACGGCTATGTGCACCAGTTCCTGGGGCTGGGCATTGATGATCTGGCCCGCACCTTTGGGCCCCAGTATGGGCTGGTCTTTAATGATATTGTGCCCATTTTTGGTATTCCTGTCCCTAAACTCACGCTTTTTGTCAGCCACCGGGACCAGGCCATGACCAGACGCGTGGTGGATGCGCTGCGGGGCGAGGTTTCCGGTAGCGGCATCCTGAAGGAAGGAGAGGAACAGGTACAGGGACAGACTTTGTACAGCTGGCCGCTGTGGCCGGATGACAATCTACAGCCGGCGCTGGTCGCCACCGATACCCGCCTCTACGCATCGTCCAGCAAGCGTATGCTCAAGGATATCCTGACTGCGCAGGGCCCGCCCACGGAGCTGGTGTCACCGGTTGCCGAACAGATGGGCGAGAGTCTGGCCAGGCGTGTCGGCCGGGCCAATCTGATGAGTGTGGTGCTCTATCCCCAGCGCATGGTACAGCCCATGGATCATGTGTTTACCTGGCTGGCGCGTAATCGGTACATCCCTGCGGAAGGGTTCCGGCAGCAGCTGGAAACGCTGATGCAGTCCACGGATCTACTGGCCTTCACCTTTACCGCGGATCACAAGCAGGGCGATTGGTCCATGAGTCTGCATCTGGTGCCGGCCGAGGGTGGCGGGACAACGAAATAAATAATCTGCAGGCGTGTCCGGTCACTTGACCGGCCTGAGCAGATGCTGGCAGTTACGTCGGAACAGGCGTTCTGCCGCTGCAAAATACTATTGATCGAAGGCGGCTGTCACAAGCTGGCTGCGGTCAGGGATGACGCGGGCTACCGGCGGGATGTGCATGCTGCCGGCAGTTCGAGCCGTATGGCAAAACTGTAAAGTGACCTGCCTGTAAGGGTAGATCCGGGAGGAATGACGTGGCGTCAGAGGACAAAAACAAGTTGTGGCTCTCCGGCAATGAAGCGATCGCCATGGGAGCCTGGGAAGCAGGGGTACGTGTGGCTTCCGGCTATCCGGGCACACCATCGACGGAAGTTATGGAAAACCTGAGCCGGT
>DAIODL010000237.1:0-3515 GCA_036746815.1 Desulfobulbus sp. | reverse complement strand
GCCGTCAATTGCGGCAGAGGTAATACAGAACCAACATCTGTCGTTAACACAGGAGACTCAAGTGATTACTCAATCATTGTTCCGCGTTGGAGTGGCCGCATGTGGCCTTATGCTTCTGGCTGGCTGTTCCGGTCAGCAGTCTGCTAAGGAAACTGGGAGTATGTCCATGCCTTCGGCAACCCTGTCCTGTATCGCGGTCATGCCGGTGGAACCGGTGAATGATGCTGACGAGAATACGCCCCAAAAGGCACCGGATACGCTGACTATGGGCAGCCAGGTGCTTACTAAACTGGTGAAGCAGGAACTGGCTGGGCAGAAGCAGTTCCGGTTTGTAGCAAAACAGGATGTGCCCACTACTCTGTCGGTACTTGAAAAGTCACAGAAAGTTGCCGCGAAATATCAGTGCAACACCGTGCTCGACATGACACTCAGCCGGTTTGATGAACGTATCGGTGGCGAGTATGGCGTCCAGAAACCGGCGGCGGTCACCTTTGCGTACCGGTTGTATCAGCCCGCAGACGGCAAGATGATTTGCCACGGCCGGTTTGATGAGCAGCAGCAGTCATTGATGGAAAATCTGCTGAATCTGCCCGAGGTGCAACGTCGCGGCCTGGTATGGCTGACTGCCGAGCAGCTGGCCAAGAGCGGATTGCATGAGCGATTTGGGGAATGTCCTTATCTGCGGAATGGTGCGACCAGCAAGCCTTGAGCCGTCTGCGCCTGTCGCGTGAAGTAAACCGCCGCATCGGCCGGGCCATGCATGATTACGCCATGCTGGCCGATGCGGATCGGGTGCTGGTTGCTGTTTCCGGAGGGGTGGATTCTCTGGTGCTGCTTGCGGTCCTGCTGCACTGGCGTGAGAAAGCCCCGATTCATTATCAGGTGGAAGCGGTGCATGTGGACATGGAACCGCAGATAGACGGCCCCGGACCGACCGCGCTGCAGGTGGAGGCACAGGTCCGGCAGATGGGCGTACCCCTGCGGATTCTGCCGGCCCGTTTCCATCCCGCGGCCGGCTCTGTACAACCCCTGACCGATGATTTCTGCTTTCAGTGCGCCCGTGCGCGCCGCTCGCAACTGTTTGCCCATGCCCGGGACCTGGGCTTCAATAAACTGGCTCTGGGGCATCACCGGGATGACATCATAGAGACCTTTCTTTTGAATCTTACCTGTTCCGGCAATATCAGTACCATGGTTCCCAAGCAGTCCCTTTTTGCAGGCCGCCTGCACCTTATCCGTCCCCTGGCCTATGTGGACAAGGACGCTATTCGAGATTTATCTGTTTCTCTGGGATTAATTCCGGTGCGACCGGCCTGCCCCCTGGCGGAGCAGACCCGCCGCCGTGACATCCACGATCTCGCGGAATCCATCTATCAGCAGATCCCCGGTGCCAGGGAAAATATTTTTGCGGCTCTTGGAAATGTGCGCCAGGACTATCTGCTGCGCCGCACCGGCGAACGGAGGGGCTGATGCATACCGGGAACGAATGTCTTGTCTGTTTCATGCATCAGGCACTGCGCACGGTCCGCCACTGCACGGCCGACCCGCAGCTGCAGTGGCAAGTGGTCACGGAAATCGGGGGTATGCTCACCGGGTTTGATCAGACCCTGTCACCACCGGCCAATGCGGTGCATTATTACCGTCACATTGCCCGCCGAACCGGCATTGCTGACCCGTTTACCGCCATCAAGCGGGAGAGCAACGAGTATGTGCTCAGTCTGGAGACGCGCACCCGCGAGCTGATCGCCCAGGAGGCCGATCCGCTCCTGGCGGCCATGCAGTTTGCCATCAACGCCAATGTTATTGACTACGGAGCCCAGCATCAGCTGGACCGGGAAGCGGCGCTCTCCTCCTGCCGGCAGACGCTTGCCATCAATCATTATGAGGAACTGCGGCGGTGTATTGACCGCAAGGCGCGGATTCTCTACCTGGCGGATAACTGCGGGGAAATTGTTTTCGATAAAATCCTCATCGAAATGCTGCTGAAACGCGGCTGTCCGGTGGTGCTGGCGGTGCGGGAAAAACCGATCATCAATGACGCCACCCTGGAAGATGTCCACTTTTGCGGCCTGGATGCGCTTTGCCCGGTGGTGACCAACGATGGTGATATACCGGGTACACCGTACCCGGTGGGGGATACGGAATTTGGCCGCCTGTTCAACGAGGCAGATGTCATTCTCAGCAAGGGCATGGGCAATTTTGAAAGCCTCTCTGATGTACGGGCGCCGCTTTTTTTCCTGTTTATGGTCAAATGTGGCCCGGTACGCCACTATCTGAGCCAACACTTTCCCGAAGCCGGGCTGCAGGTTGGTTCGTCGGTGCTGCTTGCCGGGAGCCGTCTCTGCCATGACTGAGGACAACTGCCGCTGGGAGCGGGTGGCCATCATCGCGGATGTGCATGGCAACGACCAGGCGCTGGACGCGGTGCTGCGGGACATATCCCTGCTGGGCGGCGTGGATCGGATTATTTCTCTGGGCGATAATGTGGGCTATGGGCCGGAGCCGGAAGAGGTGGTGCAGCGGCTGCGCGAGGCGGACGTGCTCTCCGTGATGGGCAACCATGAGCTGGCTCTGCAGAACCGCCGCTATTTTTACCGGCTGAATTATGTGGCCCGGGAATCCCTGGAGCTGACCCGGTCCCTGCTCAGTCAGGAATCTCTGGACTGGCTGGCCTCTCTGCCACCGGTACTGTGCCGTGGTGGGGCCCGTTTTGTGCACGGCTGTCCCCCGGACTCCATGACCGTGTACCTGCTCAATCCTACGGAAAACCGTTTGCGCCGTCTTTTCACCACGTATGAAGAACAGTTCTGTTTTGCCGGGCACACCCATGATTTTGGATGGTACCAGCTGGATGGCCCGGAAATTCGTCAGCAGGAGATTCAGCTGGGAGTGCGGGTCCAGCTGGACCCGCAAAGCAGGTATCTTATTTTGCCGGGCAGTGTGGGACAGCCGCGCGATACCCTGGGCTGGTCAGCCAAGTATCTGCTCTGGGACCTTCACCGGGGAACCGCGGAGCTGCGTGCCGTGGAGTATGATGTGCTCGCCACCATCCGTCTTATCAATGAACGGGGATTCCCCGCGGTCAACGGTCAACGGCTTTTCAGGTAAATGATACGGCAGATTGGCAAATATACGGTGATCCGCCGCCTGGGCAGGGGCGGTATGGGCACGGTCTACAAGGCCCTGGTCCCGGTGATTGACAAGGTGGTGGCGATCAAACTGCTGCAGCCCGGTGAGTTGCTGGAGGATATGTTGGGTCTGCCGCAGCTGGAGGAGATGTTCACCTTCGAGGCGTGCACCATGGCCGCCTTCAATCAGCCCTTTCTGGTGACCGCCCATGATTTTGGCCGTGACGCTGAGGGCCGGCTTTTTTTTGTGATGGAGCATATCTGCAACAATCTCGGGGCCATGATGGGGGAAAATTTTGTGCTCGAGGAACCCTCGCGCATCATCCGCGCCGAGCAGGTGCTGCATTACGGACTGCAGATACTCACCGCCCTTGATTTCCTGCACCG
>DAIODL010000236.1:0-3535 GCA_036746815.1 Desulfobulbus sp. | reverse complement strand
TATGGGGGACCTGGTGCTCACCTGCACAGGCGATCTCAGCCGCAATCGCACCGTGGGATTGAAGCTTGGCTCCGGGCTCACCCTGGAGCAGGCGCTCAGTGAAATGAACATGGTGGCAGAAGGGGTGAAAACCACCAAATCCTGTTATGCGCTGGCTCAGCGGCTCCAGGTGGAAATGCCGCTTCTGGAGCAGGTGTATCAGGTGCTGTATGCAGACAAGCAGTGTAGTGATGCGGTACGCGAGCTGTTCCAGCGTGATCTGAAAGACGAGCTGGCGTAAGCCGCTTGCTGCTGCGTTATACCTGGAGGCTGGGACAATATCCATTAAGCATGCCCAGAGATATCATTGCCATTATTCTGTCCAACCGGGAGGTGTACCATGAAAAAGTGGAAATGTACGGTTTGTGGTTATGTTCACGAGGGAGAAGAGCCGCCGGAAGAATGTCCGGTCTGCCATGCCGACAAGAGCAAGTTTGTGGAGATAGTCGAGGAACAGGCCACTGCCAAACCCGCTCAGCCCGAGCCTGAAAAATCTGCCGCCCAGCCGCAGGCAGCTCCAGCGGGCGCTGATACAGAGGTGGCCCCCTCTTTTGCCGCCAGGATGTACGAATTTGTCGTTGAGCAGATTCAGCGTCATCACCTCCATCCCATAGCCGTACACAGCCCCAACGGGATTTTGCCTATGGCTCTGGTTTTTCTGCTTATAGGTGTTTTGCTGGAAGCCCCCACATTTGGGATAGCTGCCTGGTACAGCTGCATCTTTGTGCTTTTGACCATGCCTGTTGTTATTTTCACTGGTTATATTGTCTGGCAGAAGCGTTATCGTGGTTCCTTGACCCGGAATTTCAAAATCAAGATTGGTGCATCCATCGTCACGGTTATTCTGCTGTTGGTGCTCACCATTTGGCGGGCCGTGCAGCCCGAAATACTGGCTACGCCATCCACTGCGCGCTGGATTTATCTTGCCTGCGCCCTGGTCATGGTGGGGGTAGTTGGCATTGCCGGTCACTTGGGGGGTAAACTGGTATTTGGTGCCCGTAAAAAATAAACATGAGAAAATTTCTCAATTTCTATATTTTCTTATTTGATCTTGTCGGATTGAAGTTTTTTGGGTAGTATTGTCAAATGGATTCAGCAGATTTTGTGCCACTTGCAAGTGGCCATGAGCGCTTCCCGTGATCGAGATTATCCTGGATGCGTATGAAGAATGAAAATCATTTGAATGAATGGAGGAATATCCAATGACTACGACAGTTGATAATTTGAAGGAAGCTTTTGCCGGTGAAAGCCAGGCCAACCAGCGTTATCGCGCTTTTGCCAAGAAAGCTGAGAAAGATGGTTTTGCGAACATCGCCAAACTGTTCCGCACGACCGCTGAGGCGGAGCGTATTCATGCGGAAGGTCATTTGAAGGCTCTTGATATGATTGCCACCACCGCGGAAAATCTGGAATCTGCCGTTGGCGGTGAAACATATGAGTTCTCTGAAATGTATCCACCGATGCTGGAGAAGGCTGAGGCTGAAGGCCACAAGGCCAAAACCATGTTCCGCTTTGCCCTGGGCGCCGAGGCTGTCCATGCCAAATTGTACGCCAAGGCTCTGGAAGCTGTGAAAAAGGGTATTGATCTGGATGTCAGCGAGTTTTACCTGTGCCCGGTGTGCGGTTACATTGAGCTGGGATCAGCTCCTGAGAAGTGCCCGATCTGTGGTGCCAAGGGCTCTATCTTTGAGAAATTTGCCTGATTAAGCCGTTTTTTTCGACCAAAATAAAAGGCGGATATCCTTTTGGGATATCCGCCTTTTTTCATTACCAGTCAACTGCGCTACAATGAACTGCTAATTGTAGTTCTGTTGATAGTTATTGTATTGCTGTTGGGGATAGGATTCTTGCTGTTGTTGATAGTTGTTATACTGCTGTTGCTGGTATCTCTGCTGCCGTTCCCATGGACGCGGAGGTCCCTGGTGATCTCTCCGATACTCTCTCCCGGCGACCTCAAATTGTGCCCGGCAGCCACCCGTCACCCAGATGCCACGCCGGTCATATCCCCAGGTCCTGCCCTCCATGCAGGGGGCATGGCTCAGCTGCTGCACGAGCTGTACCCCCCATTTGGTATCTGCGGGGCAATGCTGCGGCCGTCCACCATGAGATTCACAGATGATCGGACGAGCGTTGACAGTTGTTGCCAACGCCATAAAGGCGAATCCAGCCAGCAAAGGGAGAAAACGTTTTTTAATCATAGCGATTACTCCTGATGATTGTTAGTAACCTAAACTACATCCTATATTCGCTATTGTAGATGGTTTTACTATCCCATTAAAGGAAAGAGTTGGTGATTTCAATTTTCCTTTAACTGTCTGACAACACAGTTTTTTTGTTTTTAGGCATCTTTTTTGCTGCCCCAGTCTGGAGGCAGCACACCGTACCGCTGGTAAGTACTGAGCAGGATACGCATCATGTGGCGCAGGCCATAGTGGTCAGCCACCAGAGTATGCTGGCGTTCCATGCGTTGAGGATCGCGTCGCGGCAGATCGGCAAGCTCCTGCAGCAATGTGGCTGCTGCCTGCACATCATCGTAGGCAACCAGCCGGTGCGCTTCAATGGGTGCCAGCACCTCCCGGGTGGAGGGGATGTCGCAGCCCAGAACCGGCAGTCCGTTCAGCAGTCCCTGGATCAGCGCCTGGGACACACCTTCCGCTTCAGAAGAAGAAAAGAAGAGCAGGTCAAACGCGCTGAAAAAGGGAGCCGGGTCCTCCTGTGCACCCGCAAAGATGACGCGGTCGGAGACGCCCAGTTGTGCAGCCAGCTCTTGTACCTGCGGTAGATACTCACCATCCCCTACCAGCATGGCGATGTATTGTTCCGGAAGCGCTGCCAGGGTTTTGATGATAAAAGGATGGCCCTTGTAATGCCTGAAAAAACCCACATTACCCAGCACCACCTGCTGCTCGTCAATGCCGTATTTTTGGCGGACAGTCTGACGCTTTTCCTGTGAAAAACGGAAGCGCTCCTCATCATTTCCAGTGGAGGCCACAACCAGCTTGTCTTGGTGAACTCCCTGGGAGGCGATCTGGTCGGCAATGGCCTGGCTGCAGGTGAAGATGATATGCGGAAACAGGTTGTAGCTCACCTTGGAAGAGATGGAGGTGAGTACGTGGCGCGTGCGTGCAATCAGCGGGACATGCAGCAGGCGCCCCAGAGCGCCGCATATCCAGGAGTCTTCGGACGAGTGGGTGTTGAGCACGGTAGGCTGCAGTCGACGCAGCAGGCGCCACAGTTCCACCCAGGAGGTGAGACGCAGTTTGGAAAAACGCTGCACTTCATATACGGGAATTTGTTCCGCGGCGGCCCGCTTGGCCAGCTCCGCGCCTTTGGGAACAATCAGGGCCACGCGGAATCCGAGCCGCCGCATTTCACGCAGTTCGGTTAACCCTCGAATTTCCTGGCCGCCCCAGGCATCGCTTGTATCGGTGTGCACCACCAGGGGTGCCTGTTGCTCGTTTTGACTCACGCTCGCTGTTATCCTTTGTTGTGTTTT
>DAIODL010000235.1:0-3545 GCA_036746815.1 Desulfobulbus sp. | reverse complement strand
GAAGCCTCAATGCCATGGGTGGTTCCGTTATTGAGCGCGATCCAGTCCGGGAAAATATCGTGCGCGTTCAGCCCCTGGATGATAAACAGGGCGTCCTCCTTGGTGGAGAGCCCGAGCTTACCTTTAATCTCGCCCACCTCGGTTTCCAGGCCAGCCCACGAAGGCACCAGCCGCCCCAGAGTGATGCTCGCCAGCAGATTGTCAGCGTCGACCATGTGCGAGGCATCAATAGCGATGGAGGTAATGCCCGCTTCAAAGATCGTGGGGATTTCCCCCATGGCAAACGGCACATCCTCGGGCTTTTTGATGCCATAATGATCGGCATGAATCGCCACCGGCACGGTGATGCCCATTTCATTACACAAGGCATCCACCTGACGGGCAATGTTCCAGTAATTGACCGGGCAGTAGGCACTGGCACCGCCCTCGGAACGGGCAATTTCAATGAGGATGGCGGCATGGGCACGCTGGGCGGCACGAAGCGCGCCCCGGATGACCAGATGGTTGCGGCCGTTGGCGGCAATAGTCATGGCGTTCCCTTTGGCGAGCAGCGCCCGGTCGATCACCTTGCCACTGACCAGCAAAGCCCGTGAATGGGGGAACAACGTGCGAATATTCGGGGGACGGCCAACTTCCAGGGCTTTTTCATAGTCATTGATGTACGACATGATGCTCCTCCTTCAGACAGGTAGTACCGATCGTGTGCATCCGCAAAAAACAGTGGCGTAACCCGGCCGGCAATAATCTCAATCCTGGGACTCGGAATCCGTTGCATCCTCAGGATGTGGGGTTGCGAAATCAGGCAGTGTTTTCCGCCCGAAGAACCTAACCGCCACAATACTCACCTCGTATAACACCACCAACGGCAGGGCCATCAGGCATTGATTCACCACATCGGGAGTTGGCGTTAAAATAGCGGCCACCACAAAGGCGATCAACAAGGCATATTTACGGTTTCTGGCCAGAAATTCCCGGTTTACCACGCCCACCTTCGCCAGAAACACCATAAACACAGGCAGTTCAAAAATCACACCAAAGGCCAGAAACAACCGCAAAACCAGGGAAAAATATTCATCCACCGAAGGCATGGCTTCAAGGTAATTGCTCGCATACCCCAGCAAAAACTTGAAGGCAGGCGGAAACACCACAAAGTAGCCAAACGCAGCCCCGCCCAGAAAACAGAGTGTCGACACAACAGTAAACGGCAGGAGTGCCCTCTTTTCATGTCGGTACAAGCCCGGCGCGACAAATCGCCATATCTGGGAAAAGATGACAGGACTGGCTACAACGACAGCACCTAAGATATCGAGTTTTAGATAAAAAAAAACCCTTCCTGGTACGAGGTGAAAATCAGAGGCTCCCCTTTGGGCAGGACTTTGGTCAGTGGACGCAGAAACCAGTCGGCCAGGGGATGAATCACACTGTTCACCGCAATAAAACCCACCACGACTGCCGCCAGTGAAACCAGGAGACAGGAACGCAGTTCCCTCAGGTGTTCGGTCAGTGCCTGCTGTTGAAATTGTTCCTCTGTTTCCACATGCATATCCAAAGAATGACTCACAGGTATTTAGTTATATTTTTTTACTCTATCTCCCGCTGAAAGTAAACCGGATATGGATAATGTTTGACTTCACCTTTACCAACAGGATACAGTATCAATTTATTTTCAATACCTTGATTTACAAAGAGTTTGAAAGAGTTGCTATGGCATCCATTCTCGTGGTCGATGATGAATTGAGCATGCGGGAATTCCTCAAGATTCTCCTGCAAAAGCAAGGCCATCAGGTCACTTTGGCCGCTGATGGTGAAAGTGCGCTCAAACTCGGCCAAAATACATCGTTTGATTTATTGATTTCAGACATCCGCATGCCCGGCATCAGCGGTCTGGAACTCATGCCTCGTTTCCGGGCACTGCATCCGGATATCATTATGATCATGGTGACGGCTTTTGCCTCGCCGGATGACGCAGTCACCGCGATGAAGCACGGGGCCTTTGATTACATCACCAAACCTTTCAATGTTGATGAAATAAAAAGCGTGGTTGAGGCCGCGCTCAAAAAACAGCCGCAGGCATCAAGGGCTGCCAAAGGCTTTCCAGAAATTATCGGACAAAGCCCAGAGATGATCAAAATATTTGATCTGATTAACAAAATCGCCCCAACCCCAGCGAATGTTCTCATCTACGGCGAGTCGGGGACTGGTAAGGAACTGGTGGCTAAGGCGATTCACAACCACTCGCTGGTGGCCAAAAAACCCTTTGTCCCCATCACCTGTAGCGCCATACCGGAAAGTCTCATGGAAAGCGAGTTGTTCGGCCATGTGAAAGGGTCGTTCACCGGTGCTATCGCGGACAAAGCGGGTCTTTTTCAACAAGCCGACGGTGGCACCGCTTTTCTTGATGAAATAGGCGAACTGGTTCCCATCATCCAGACTAAACTGCTACGCGTTTTACAGGAGCGGGAATTCACCCCCGTGGGTTCCACCAAAACCCGGCAGGTCAACGTGCGCATCATTGCGGCAACAAACCGCATTCTTGAGCAGGAAATCATCTCGGGAAAATTTCGTGAAGACCTGTATTACCGTCTGGCGGTGGTTCCAATTCGTGTGCCATCCTTGCGTGAACGCCGTGACGATATCCCGCTTCTGGTGAAATATTTCCTCAAAAAGTACTCGGATCTTTTGGGTAAAGATGTCCAGACCATGAGCTCATATGGCATGGAAGTACTCATGCAATATGATTTTCCGGGCAATGTCCGGGAGCTGGAGAATATCATTGAACGTGGTGTTGCGATGGAATCATCCAATATTATTCTTCCTGAAAACCTGGTACTGTCACTCCATCGACAGCAGAAAAGTAAACCTGCAGCATCCAAGGAAACCGCCCCACTTTTTGTGGCAGCACACGATGAACAGGAACTCTATGACAAAGGGTTGGATCAGGTGCTGGAGCAGGTTGAAAAGGAAATGCTCCGTCATACTTTAACCCTGACGAATAATTCGAAAATGAAGGCCGCGGAAATGCTCAAACTAAGCTTTCGCAGCATGCGATACAAAACCAAAAAATATGGAATTGATTGACCCCTCTCCTGCCACACCCCTACAAACCTGACTCAGGCCCCCATGTCTTCAATTGTCCATCGCATTTTTTCTCCATTGAATAATGATCAGAGTGTACGGCAGCATCTGCTTTGGTGGGTATTTGTCAGAGCCCTGCTCTTTACCCTGCTCTTCGTGATGGCCAATTTTGTGTGGAACAGGGGTCCGCGCGCAATTATCCCTCCCTTTGGGATCTCCGCTTTCTTTCTCGTGCTAGTGTATATTTTTTCTGCGGTTTCCGGTTTTTTAATTCCGAAAAATCCCCAGAAAGTTAGACAATTCGGGATGTTCCAGCTGATCTGTGATGCCATCATTGATGCCGCGGTTGTTTACGGCACAGGATGCAGCAACTCAGGTTTTATCGCCTTGATGATTTTGCCGGTGATCACCGGTGGCCTTATTTTTGACCGGTTGGGCGCCCTTTTTCTGGCAGCCATTTCGTCGCTGCT
>DAIODL010000234.1:0-3554 GCA_036746815.1 Desulfobulbus sp. | reverse complement strand
GCAGACCCTACAGCTCAACGGCCGAATTGTCCAAATCCGGTATTCCGGCCAAGACCGTAACTAAAATTACGCCGATGGTGACAGTCGGTACATCATCTGTTCCGGCAGCAGCCAAGGTGCCCGCGGCAACTGCGGTTCCTTCGGTTACGCCGGAAAAAACTGCGCTGACGCCATCAGCATCCGAAAAAACGGTGACGCCCGTACCAGCTCCTGCCGGAAAGGACATGGTCTGGGTGAATTCCGAAAGTAAAGTTTATCACAAGTCCTCCAGCCGATGGTTTGGAAAAACCAAAAAAGGCAGCTATATGAAGGAGTCGGAAGCAATCAGTGCCGGTTACAGAGAAATTAAAAAATAACGCTGTTCCGGTTTAAAGAGGGGGCCGAGTGGAATGAAGTTATCGCTTCATTTCACTCGGTTTTTTTTATTCCGCCTGTTGTGACCGCATGGAGAGCATGTGCGGTTTCACTGCGCCACGCAGTACATCCTCCCTATTCCTGCATTTTCCCTGTTGTCAGATTCACCTTCACTTCCCGCTCATACTGATGCTGCATAAGGAAAGAATCAGAGGGACCATACGCCAGCATTAAGGTGGTCTCCCCTGCGGGATCAATGGATTGACCGTGGGTACCGGTGCTTTTCAGCGGCAGCCGGAATTCCAGGGTGGTAGTGGTCTCTGTCTCGCTGCCGCCAACCACAGTGACGCTCGCTTTCCCTCCCAGCTGCTCCACCGGCTGATGCCGGGTCACGCCTACGCCAAAGTCATTGGAGATCTCGGGTTTTCCGTCCTTGACATAGCCGATGACAATCCGCGCTCCTTTCATCATGTCCGTGGGATTAAATCCCACTCCCACCCAGCCTCTGGTGGGCGCGGAAACCTGTACTGCCAGCTGATCTCCAGCCACACTCCAGGAAAAGTGCATCTGATCCACACTGATGCTGTGCGGATAGGTGGCGGCCCGAAGTGCCCCCGCATGCAGCATAAAACCTACACAACAGCCCCAAATAGCCACTAATTGCACAACATTCTCAGGTAAACGCCTCATAGTTTTCTCCAGAATCTTTGTTGGAACTGCTTTCATGATGGTGGAATACGTCAAGTAATGTACAATGGAGGCAACTAGTTACCTGGGCCTCTCTTTTTCTCATGTGCATTGTCAGGGAAACAGGCAAGGAGCCAGCCATCCGGAAAAACATCATTTTCCCTGCTTTTTTTTCTGAATCACTTGCACGGCAAGTAATCAGCGAAAGGTCGGGAAGGAGAAAGAGTGTACGCGGTCCGTTTTCTTCTCAGCACTTCAAAATTCACTTATCAGCCCCCCTATGGAACAATTTTTTAATCCGAAGAGCATTGCCGTCATCGGCGCCAGTGACCAGCCCGACTCCGTGGGCTCTGCCCTGATGGAAAATATTTTTCAGAATGGCTTTAAAGGCCCCGTAGTACCGATCAACCCCAATTACGAAACCGTGCACGGCCAGCGCTGCTACGCCGACATCCTGCAGGTGGACCCAGCACCTGAACTGGCCATCATCGCCACTCCCATAGCCACGGCGCCGGACATCGTACGTCAATGCGTATGGGCGGGTGTGAAGGGAGTAATCATCGTCTCCGCTGGCGGCAAGGAACTGGGCGAGTCGGGCGCGCTGATCGAGGAGCAGATCAAGGGTGCGTTCGAGAACACGGATATGCGCATTGTCGGTCCTAACTGCATGGGCACGATTCATACCTCAAGCCACGTGAACGCAACCTTTGTGGGCGGTATGCCGCCGGTGGGCAATCTGGCGGTCATCTCGCAGAGCGGTGCCATCTGCGCGGCTATTCTCGACCGTGCCGTGTCTGGTGTTATCGGGTTCAGCCACTTTGTTTCAACGGGGTCCATGCTGGATGTGGACTTCGGGGATCTCATTGATTATCTGGGCAACGACGGTTCGGTCAAGGCCATCCTCATCTTCATGGAAAACCTGACCAACCCCCGCAAATTCATGAGTGCTGCCCGTTCGGTCTCACGCATTAAACCGATCATTGTGCTCAAGGCCGGCGCCAGCGAAACCGGCGCCAAGGCTGCCTCCACGCACATCGGTGCCATTGCGGGCGAAGATGCGGTGTACAATGCCGCCTTCAAACGGGCAGGCATCGTGCGTGTACCATCGCTGGCGCGCCTGTTCGACTGCTCCAATCTTATGGCGAAACAGCCACGGCCCTTGGGCAAACGGCTGGCCATTCTCACCAATGGCGGCGGGCCCGGTGTCATGGCGGTGGACGCCCTGGCCGAATACGACCTGGAGCCGGCGGCCATCCCGGAAAAAATTATGGAGCAGTTCAATGATCTGCTGCCCCCCTACTGGAGCCGGGGCAACCCTATTGATATTCTGGGGAACGCCAGCGCGGAACGCTATACCAAGGCGCTGGAAATCTGCCTGTCCTGCAGGGAGTTTGACGCTTTGTTGGTCATTATGGTGCCCCAGGACATCACTCCGCCCGAGGATGTGGCCACTGCGCTTGCCAAGCTGGCCAAACGTCGGCGTATTCCCATTTTCACCTCGTGGATGGGAGGAAAACGCATGGCCAAGGCTATTGACATCCTGCATGCAGCCAATATTCCCACCTATGAAACTCCGGAGCGGGCGGTACGCGCCTTTATGTACCTCTATGAATACACACGTAACCTGGAACTGCTTTCCCAGGTGCCGCCCAAGCTCACCAACGAGCTGTATTTCAACCACGACAAGGCGTTCCGTACCATTCACGAGTACTTGAACCAGGACATTGAGCTGCTCAACGAACTGCAGAGCAAGGAGATTCTTGCTGCCTACGGTGTTCCGGTCTGTCATTCACTGCTTGCCACCACTGAAGATGAGGCGGTGGCCCGGGCTGCCGAACTGGATGGGCCGCTCGTTATGAAGCTGCTTTCGCATGATATCCCGCACAAAACCGATGCGGGCGGCATTCAGCTCGACCTGCGTACCGAAGCGGACATCCGCCGTGCCTATACAACCATCATGGATGCGGCCAAGGCGTTCAAACCTGATGCACGCATTGATGGTGTCAGCCTGCAGCGCTTTATTCCCAAGGCTGAATTTGAGGTGTTCATGGGCAGCAAAACCGATGACAACTTCGGTCAGGTTCTCTACTTCGGCGCGGGCGGCGAGCAGACCAAACTCCTGCATGACAAGGCTCTGGGCCTGCCGCCGCTGAACCGGCTGCTGGCGCGCCGCATGATGGAAGGCACCCGCATCATGCACTGGCTGGAAAAAGGCAACACGCATCCCAAGGTGGATCTGGAACGCATCGAAGAGATGCTGCTGCAGCTCTCCCAGATGGTGGTTGATTTCCCGGAAATTGTGGAGATGGATATCAACCCGGTGCTCATTAAAAATGGCAGCCCCATTGCCGTTGATGCCCGCATCAAGCTGAAACGGATATACAATAATGGCAAAAATACGCATCTGGTGATCAGCCCCTACCCGCAGCATCTGGAGCGGCACGATTTCACTGACATGCAGATGCCGCTGTTCATCCGGCCGATCAAACCCGAGGATGCGCCGCTTTTTGAGG
>DAIODL010000233.1:0-3567 GCA_036746815.1 Desulfobulbus sp. | reverse complement strand
ATCCCTCAACGTCATAATCTCATTCCCTACAAACTGGTGTGGATGTGATCTCTGTATATACCCAACGCACAAGCAATAGCGATAAATCTGCAAAACTTGTCCCGCTCATAACATCTTTGATGTTTCCACCATTTTGCCTGCTACCACGCTTCATGGCCTATAAATATTTCCTTTGACTTTTATACTGGCTCAACAGGATAATAAATATATAGTAAATATTTTTTCTCATCCTTTATTATCAAAACCCTTTTGATTTCCAATAATTATTACCATCACACGAAGTAGAGAACACAATCCCTTCCCGCTTCAAGTATCCGTATATGGGAAGGGTTGTCCACTGCTCCAGCCAACACCACACCAGGGCAGATGAAAAACCTGGTGAGCATGTAATTTGTACAGGTTGCATCCCTATCACGCAGGAGTTCCTTTTCTATTCTTTACATGGGCACAAAATCAAGGAGGAACACATGGTTAACAAATTGTTCTTGTGTTGCGTTGTTCACATCGCGGTAGTGCTGTTTGCCAATATGGTCAGCGCGAATACCCAGACATCACTCGATAACCTGCTGACACCTTATCTAAGCCGCTATGAACTTCCAGCCCTGGCTGCGGCTGTGGTGCAGGATGGCAAGATTGTGGCAGCCGGCGCCGTGGGCACCAGAAAGGCGGGTGTCACAATTCCCGTGACCATCAATGACCGCTTTTACCTGGGATCAGATACCAAGGCCATAACCTCGCTTTTGGTGGCCATGTTCGTGGATGAAGGCAAACTGCGCTGGGATTCAACCATGGCTGAACTGTTCCCGGAGCTGGCGGACAGGATGGATCCGGGATTCAAGACCATCACCGTCACTCAGCTGCTGTCGCATAGCAATGGAGTTGCCCCGGATAACGAAGCTCTTATGAATCTCTACCTGAACGCCAACAAGATTGAGGGCAATCTGGATGAGATGCGCTACTCCGTACTGCGCGATTGGTGCTCCCACCCGCTGGAATCTGCACCAGGCACCAAATTTGCCTATGCCAACATGAACTACATCATCGCCGGGGCCATTCTTGAACGGTTGAGCCACAAAACATGGGAAGAACTGGCTCGTGAACGAATCTTCATCCCCTTGGGGCTTACCACAGCTGGCTTTGGGCCGCAGGCTACTCCTGGTGAAATCGATGCGCCGCTTGGGCATGTGATGATCAATGGCAAACCCAAATTCTATCTTGCTGGCCCGGCCGCGGATTGTCCGCCAGTCATGGGGCCTGCCGGAACCGTGCACATGTCGGTACTGGATTTTGCGCGCTGGGCAGGATGGAATGCAGGTGAAGGAAAAAGAGGGCCTGCACTGGCGACGCCCGCAACACTGAAAAAACTCCACACGCCTGTCATTGCTACAGAAGTACAAAAAAATCACACGCCGGGCACCCCCGGTGGCGGGCAATATGCTTTGGGATGGGGAGTGGTCACTCTAGGGCAACCACCGGTTACTTTCCTCATGCACAGTGGCTCAAATGGCGAAAATCTAGCTTATGTGTCGGTCGACCTAAAGCATGATTTCGCCATGGTGCTCCTCACCAACATGGGAGGAACCAAGGCGGAGGAAGCCCTGACTGCGCTTGCTCCCCAATTGTACCATCAGTTTGCGCCAACAGACCACACCGAAAAAAATTCAGAGTGACCATGCCAATGCCTGGCTGCCTGCATGACAAGTGTGCAGGTCGCATATAACAATCCACTCCAAGGAGGGATGAGATGCGGAACATAGGGTCTCTGCTGTTGTACTCGGTGTTGCTCGTAGTCTCAGCATGCTCTTCCCTGCAGGCAAAGGAGCCCGCACCGCCTGCCGGTGCGGGGCTGAAATTCGCTGCTGCTTTTGAAGGGGGGAAACTTTACAGTGCCGGCAAGTTCAAGGTGGTGGAGCTCACCGGTGACTACCGCCAGATGGGCAGGCAATACGGCTTTCTTTTACAAAGGGAGCTGGAGACAATGTACCAAACCATCGGCAAACTCTTTGTAGAAAAAGACAAGATGTCCCCGGAACGCCTGATGGCCACGGCAAAAGCAATATTTGACCGCTATCCGCAGCGCTACAGGGAAATTCTGTATGGCATCAGCGAGACATCCGGGCTGGGGCTGGATAAGATGCTGCTGGTCAATGCCGTTGAATGGCTGCCCAAACTCAAGCCGCTGGATCTTGGTCATTGTTCAGGTATCGCCGCCTGGGGGCCCTACACCGGTGGCGGGCCGCTGGTCTTTGGCCGCAACAACGATGACAGTTCGTTCTACCTGGATTTTGCCAACATGATGGTGGTTGCCGTGTTCAAGCCAAGCGACAATTCCATCCCCACCGCCCTGATCGGCTATGCCGGCGTCATCTATGCCGCCACGGGCATGAATGCCGACGGCCTTATCCTGGAATTGAATTCCGGCCCCTGGCAGGGATTTTCACTTGAACGGGTTTCCATCTTCACGACACTGTTCACCTATCTGCAGGAATATCACAATGTCCGGGAGCTGGACAGGGCCATGCGTTCCACCCTGGCTGATCTCAGCTCGATCGTCACTGTTGCCGATGCGAACCGGGCCTGCTCCTATGAATGTTCCCTGTGGGACACACGGCGCCGGGACCAGGATGACGAGGGCATCGTTGCCGTGGCCAATGCATTCTCGCTGCCCAGCTGGAACATCTCCCTGCTTGATCCGGATCAGGATCCCGGCAGGAACAAGCTGCGCAAGGATAATCTCCTGGCGCTGGCCGCCAGATATAAAGGCATGCTCACTCCGGAAGTGATGATGCACATGCTGAATACAACCATTCCTGATGGGGGCGCAACCCTTCCTGAGGGCACCATCTTCCAGGTAATCGCCGTGCCCCAGCAATTGAAGATCTGGCTCAAGGTTCCCGGTCTCCAGGACTGGACGGAAATTCCCCTGAAACCACTTTTCGACACATCTTCCTGATGCAAGACGAAGGGGGAGAGATTGGTCAACGACGTGGTCAATGAACCATTTTTTACATTTGACCACGTCGGATCAGCTGAGGCAAAGCCACCAGGAAGGGGCTGCCTCACCCACAGCGTTGTTCTTCTTAAGCACGCAGCAGATGGATGTTTTGCTGGGCGGTTAGTGTATTTTGGTGCAGAGCACCTTGATGCCCAGGAACAGCATCACACCACCACATATTCTATCGACCCAATGTCCCAATTTCTGAAATTGTGCATTAACAGATGGCCGGGATAGAACGAGGGCGACCAGAGAGAACCAGAAGAATTGCAGAATCATGATCCAGATCCCATAGACAGCCAACTGGTAGGCTGGCATGGAAGGCGACAGGATGATCGTGAAAAGCGACACAAAGTAGAGCGGCGCCTTGGGATTGAGAAGATTGCACAAAAAACCTTTGCCAATAGCCTTGAACCATACTTCACCACGCTGCGCGGCCGAGGCAATCCTCACCGTGCCCTTGGGTGGTGCACGCAATCCTTTGGCACCCAGATAGATAAGATACGAGCCGCCAAGCAGTTTCAGCACCCATAATCCCGCAACTGAATGGGCAACAAGAGCAGCCAGGCCCA
>DAIODL010000232.1:0-3596 GCA_036746815.1 Desulfobulbus sp. | reverse complement strand
ATATATATATCATAATTACATTTTGTGCCACTATCCCTTTGCTCGACATAAATTACCTTCATCAGCAACAGTAACAATGAAACGAAAGAACAAACATATAGATATAAACTGCCATTAATCGACCATCTTGCCCTTTCCCGGCGACATGGGTACAGTGCACCAATTTTACCAACCTTTGCCAGAGAACCCTTCCCATGCACACTGTTCCTTTCGCATCCGCAAAACTTTCCTGCCCATCCTCCATGTGCAGACAAATACTGCACTTGATGATCATCCTGTTCGTGCTCGCGCTGCCCACCATCGGCCACTGCTGGTTCCAGGACAATGCACAGATCAGTCCCTTTTCCGCAGAACTAATGGAACGCATCAACACTTACCGCTATCAGCACGGGCTGGGCACGCTGCAATTTAACGGGCGTCTCAATCAACTGGCCCGGCAGCACAGCATGGACATGTACCGGCAACGGCGTATGAGCCATCAGGGGTTTGACGATCGTTTTCGGTACTCCGGCAGCCATCTTTGCGTGGAAAACGTGGGTTGGCACTATTCGACGCCGGCAAAACAGTTTGAGGGCTGGCAGCATTCCAGCGGTCATCGGTCCAACATGCTTGAACCCAGCGTTGTTTCCGCAGGTATTGCCGAAGTGGGTGGCTACGTCACCTTTTTCGCCTGCCGCTGAGGCATAAAAATAACAGGCTGTCTCCTGGCATCCTTTGCGTAAGAGGCCAGTTGGAGACAAGAGTCGCCCAGCCGCATCCTTGGGCAGAGCGATGCAGGCTGGGGAACAGGAAAGGGGGGAAAAGAATAGAAATTTTGAGGGTCAGGAGGGGCGGCGATCAATAACCAGCCGTTCCGCCGAATGCCCGTAAAAATGATACCCTGAACCAGCCTCGGCCAGAGTATTGAGAAGAAGATCAGCATCAGTCACCATGATGCCGCCAATGGCCTGCACCCCGCGGGCAAAAAAACTCTCCGGGAGCATACTGGCTGTGGGACCGACCAAAATGGCCCGCCCCTCGGGCTTCATGCAGGCAAGAATCCCCTCCAGGGTATTGGTCAAGAGGGTGGTACCGGTGATGATGACCAGATCCGCCCTGGCAAGGCAGTCCTCAGCCTTTTCCGGCGGACAGTAATAGCGCATCTCATCTTGCTTGAGCGTCCGCGGGTCCATCTCCAGAATAGAAAAGACATTGCCACGCTGTTTCAGCATTTTGATATAGGGCACCAGCGCCCCAATCACCACCACCTCTTTGTTGGGAGGGAGGGGTGTTTCATCCACCGGATCAATGCCCAACCTGAGCTGATAGTCCTGTGGTGGCAGCTTGTTCCAGCAGGTTGCCGACAGCGCGTTCAGCACTGCGATACTCAGTGCCCGCTGCAGCGGCCCACCGGTCGTCAGCCTGTTGATATGCGTCAACACCGACTCCCCGGCCAATTTTCCCGAGTGGGGCATGGCGCGCGCCGAACTGGGGCAGCAGACCGCCTGGGGAATCGCCTTAATCGGCGTGAAACAGATGCCACCCATGCCGTTGGACAGCTTAACTCCGGTGAAAAAAATCCCGAGTACCGCCCGTACCACCGTCAAATTAGCCAGCTCACTTCCAAGGATCTCTCCTATCCGCAAGGTGGTTTCCTGCAGGATGACATCACCCGTCTCTGATGCGGTCGTCATTTTTTCCTCCTTTTTTCAGCAGCAGCAGGAACAGCCCTGTACCGCTTGCGCTGCACATGCCTGACCATCCCTGACCGCCATGATCAGACGTGACGGACCAAAGTGGGTGGGCACGATCTGCATGGCCAGCGGCTGCATACCATTTTCGGCTAACAGCCGGCTGAATTCCTCCTCACGGCAGAGGGGGTGACCGAAACTCTGCAATGATTTGCCCAGTTCGGTAACCGAATCCTTTCCCGGCACGCAGCCTTGGGCGCAGAACCAGTGATTGGTCACCAGCAGCCCGCCCGTCTTCAGGCACGCTTTTACCTGTCTGAAAATGGGTTCGAGGTTTTTGCGGAACTTGTAGAGCAGATGCGAAATGAGCACGATGTCATATCCCTGGCCGAAATTTCCGGCACAGATATCGCCCTCCATAAGGGAGCATCGGTCCTGCATGCCAAAACACTTGATGTTGCGCGCCGTGACCGGCAACACATTGGGCCGGTCCAGGATCGTGGCCCGCAGATTCGGATTTTCCTGACACAGGGCAATGGCATAGAGGCCGTGCCCGCCTCCGATATCAAGCATTTTCTTTGCCCCGGTAAACCCTTCCCAGGTGCTGATCTGGCGGGTGACCGCCTGCAGTTCGCCGCGCACAACCCGCTGCCCAAGGCCATCGATGAACGCGGCTCCCGGGCCATCTCCACCACTGGTGCGGGCTTGTTTCGGTTCTGTCCGCTGCAACGCAGTGGTGAGGTCGCTCCAATGGGAATGATGCCTGATATTCCGCAGCCAGTCACCCTGGTAGAGCGGGCTGCTGGCCAGCAGAAAATGCTCGGCGAGACTGCTGTTGCTGTAGTGCTCATTTTCCCGGCGAATCAATTCCATGTCCACCAGGCAGGCCAGCAGGGGACGCAGCAGCATCCCCAAAATACCGCACCCCTGGGCTATGGTTTCCCGGTCACAGGGACCGTGTTCTGCCAGAAACGCAAAAATTCCCAAATCAAGCGCTGCCTCCAGAATGGCGAAGCGTTGATAGCCCGCCGCAAACTGGTTCAGTGTTTCCAGACCCGCAGGCACCTCAAGGTGCATCAATTGCTGCTTTGCATTATTGAACAATTCTTCACTCATACCGACCTCATACCAAGTCAAAAAAAGAATCGGGCCGGAAACTCTCGTTCCAAGCCATTCATGACGGTTGCTCACAACCTGCCAAGCAGGTTTATTGCTGCAGCCAGCCGTCAAGCGGCAACACATCCACCGTCTCCCCCGCCTGCAGCGAGCTGTTGCCAGGAACCACGGTAAGGGCATTGGCATTAGCCACAGAGGAAAGATGCCCCATGGGAGTGCCCGCGCTGAGGTGAACGCTGTAACCGTGATCATCGGGTTGCAGCCTGGACCAGCGGGCAAAGGGGAAAGGCATGCGCCGGTGCATATCCTCGGACACCGCTGCCGTCACCTTGGGGTGCGCGAATTTGGTTAATCCGCGCATCTTCAACAGGGCCGGTCGCAGCAGGGTTTCCAGATTGACCAGACACCCCACCGGTGGTCCGGCCAGCGCAAACACCGGAATCATCCCGGCAGGCCGGCTCACGGTTGCGGGGCGTTTGATCTGGGCAAAGACAACCGAGGCGCCCGGTCCCATTTTGACACGGGCAAAAATAATCCTGCCAAGCCTGCCCAGGGTCAGCCGCACCAGGTCATAGTCACCTTTAGACACCCCGCCGCTGGTGATAATGGCATCAAAATGAAGTGCCCGGTCAAACCTGGCAGCCAGGGCCCCTTCCCTGTCGCGCGCAATACCCAGCTGTTTGGCAATGCCGCCGTACTGCTGCACATAGTCGGCAATCGCCGGGCCATTGCAGTTGTATACCTTGCCCACGGTGAGCGGCCGGCCCGGCTGGATGAGTTCATCGCCGGTGGGGATGACCGCAATCACCG
>DAIODL010000231.1:0-3620 GCA_036746815.1 Desulfobulbus sp. | reverse complement strand
GATGACGACTTCCTCGATCCCGAGGTTTTCCGCCCCGATTCCATGCTTGGGGTCAAGGGATTGATGAGCGTGTACCGTGCCGGTCATCTGGCCATGGCCAACGCCCCGGGTACCGGCATTGCCGATGACAAGGTTATTTACGCGTATGTACCTAAAATCATAAAATATTACACAGGAGAAGATCCCATCCTCTCCAACGTGCCCACCTACATCTGCAGCGATGACGATGACCGCGCCTATGTGCTGTCGCATCTCGATCAGCTGGTGGTCAAGGCGGCCAATGAATCCGGCGGTTACGGCATGCTGGTCGGTACGCAGGCCACACCTGAGCAGCGTGCGGAATTCGCTGAAAAGATCAAGGATAATCCGCGCAACTACATGGCGCAGCCCACCATTTCTCTTTCCCGTGTGCCCACCATTGTAGGTGATGGCATTGAGGGGCGGCATGTGGACCTGCGGCCCTATGTGCTTTTTGGCAAGGATATTTACGTGCAGCCCGGCGGCCTGACCCGGGTGGCCCTGACCAAGGGGTCGCTGGTGGTTAACTCGTCTCAGGGTGGCGGTTCCAAGGACACGTGGGTGCTGTAAGCAAGCACAAGGAGAAACGGTATGCTCAGTCGCGTAGCCAATTCCATTTATTGGATGTGTCGGTATATTGAACGGGCGGAAAATGTGGCCCGTTTTATCAGTGTGAATCTCAACCTCCTGCTTGATATGCCCACCGAGGGTCTCAAGCAGTGGGAGCCGCTGGTCATGACCACCGGCGATCAGGAATTTTTTGAGGATAAATATAAAGATTACACCGAGGAGGCGGTGATCAACTTCCTCACCTTTGACCGTCTCTATATGAGTTCCATTGTCAGCTGTCTGGCGGCAGCACGTGAGAACGCACGTTCCATCCGCGAGATCATCAGTTCGGAGATGTGGGAGCACATCAACACCTTTTATCTGGAGATGAGGGATGCGCAGAGTCCGATGCGGGCCCTGCATGATCCCCATCATTTTTTCAAGAACATCCAGATGCGCAGTTACCTGTTCACCGGTTTGCTGGACACCACCATGAGCCACGGCGAGGCCTGGAACTTTGCCCGGCTGGGCATGATGCTTGAGCGTGCTGATAAAACTTCGCGGATGCTTGATGTTAAATATTTCATGCTCCTGCCGCAGATAGATTTGGTCAATACACCGGTTGACAACATCCAGTGGACAGCGGTATTGAAGTCTGCCAGTGCTTTTGAGATGTTCCGCAAGGAATATCATCTCATTACGCCGCGGATGGTGGCCAGCTTTCTGATTTTTGACAAAGATTTCCCCCGTTCCATCCGTCATTGCATTAATAAGGCTCAAGTGAGCCTGCACCGGATCATGAATGATACGAGTAACGGTAACAATGGGGGCGGCACCGGGGTAAGCAATACCGCGGAAAAGGTACTGGGCCGGCTGACTGCTGATCTGGCGTATACGGATATAGAAGACGTTGTCAACAAAGGCATGCATGAATACCTGGATGACCTGCAGACCAGGCTCAATCAGGTGGACGCCGCCATTGGCACGACGTTTTTCAATGCCAAACATTTATCTGAAGGCGAATCTGATGAACAATAGCCCTGCGTCGCCAGTACGCAGCGGTTCTTTTCTTGACACATAGTGTAATAGGATCAATCCGTGGGAATTCATGTTGCCCTGAATCATATCACCAGCTACCGCTACGATCGTCCAATTAAACTGGGACCCCAGGTTATCCGCCTGCGGCCGGCTCCGCACAGCCGTACCCCGATCCTCAGTTATTCCATGACGATCAAGCCAAAAGAGCATTTTATCAACTGGCAGCAGGACCCATTCAGTAACTATCTGGCGCGGCTGGTCTTTCCGGAGGAAACCACGGAGTTTGAGGTTACGGTGGATCTGGTGGCGGATATGATCGTCATCAATCCCTTTGACTTTTTCCTTGAGCCCGAGGCCGAGGCATGTCCCTTCAGCTATGCGCCTGACCTGCGGGCTGATCTGGCTCCGTATCTGGCCAAGGCGGAATCCGGACCGCGTCTTCTGGAGTACATGAAGACAGTGGACCGCACACCCAGGCAGACGGTCAGCTTTCTGGTGGAGCTGAATCAGCGCTTAACCCATGAGATCCGTTATGGAATCCGCATGGAACCCAATGTGCAGAGCTGCGAGCAGACGCTGACCCTGAAAAGCGGCTCCTGCCGCGATTCGGCCTGGCTTCTGGTCAATATTCTCCGGCAACTGGGGCTGGCTGCCCGTTTTGTCTCCGGGTACCTGATTCAACTGGCGCCTGATGTCAAATCCCTGGACGGCCCTTCCGGCCCGGAGGCCGACTTCACGGACCTGCACGCCTGGGCCGAGGTGTATATCCCCGGTGCCGGCTGGGTGGGGCTGGATCCCACCTCTGGCCTGTTCGCAGGAGAAGGTCATATTCCGCTCGCCTGTTCACCCGAGCCGCAGAGCGCGGCACCCATCACCGGCGCGCTTGACCCCTGTGAGGTGGATTTCGGCCACAAGATGACCGTGACCCGCATCCGCGAGGAACCCCGTTCCACCAGACCGTATCCGGAAGATGTGTGGCAGCGGATTGTCACCCTGGGCGACAGGGTTGATGAGGTGCTGGACAAGGAAGACGTGCGGCTGACCATGGGCGGCGAGCCCACCTTTATCGGCATTGATCACATGGATGCCCCGGAATGGAACACCGAGGCAGTGGGTGAGGAAAAACTGAAGCTCTCTTATTCCCTGCTGCACGAACTGCGTGGTCAGTGGACCAATGGCGGCTTCATCCACTGCGGCCAGGGGAAATGGTATCCGGGGGAATCATTGCCCCGCTGGGCGCTGACCTGTTACTGGCGCAAGGATGGGATCCCTACCTGGACCGATCCCCAGTGGCTGGCTGACCCCAGCCGGGATTACGGCTTCGGCGTGCCCGAGGCCAAACGGTTTATCACGGCCCTTGCCCGTCAGCTTGGTGTAGGCACGCGTTTTATCCGTGAGAGTTACGAGGATATTTTCTACTACCTGTACAAGGAGCAGCGGCTGCCCATCAATGTGGATCCCAAGGATCCCAAGCTGGAAAATCCTGAGGACCGCGCACGCATGGCCCAGGCTTTTACCCGCGGACTGGGTGCGGTGGCAGGCTATGTGCTGCCGTTGCAGCATGGTTCCTGGCACAGTGGCCCCTGGCCGTTCAGGGGCGATTATCTTTTCCTCTTGCCGGGTGATTCGCCTATCGGCCTGCGTCTGCCGCTGGAATCTTTGCCCTGGGTGCCGGAGGGTTCACTGCCGCTGCAGTTTGCAGCCGACCCCATGGGTGATTTCAGCCCGTTGCCCGATTATCAGGGCCAGCGGCATCGGTCCGTCGGTGCCGCCACAGGGGACAATCAGCGGGTGCATGGTCAGCCCAAGCCGTTTGACGAACTTGAGCCCTTTGAGGGTGAGTCAGAGGCCTGGATGGTGCGTACTGCGCTCTGTGTGCAACCGCGTCAGGGCAAGCTGTTCGTATTCATGCCGCCCATCCTCAAACTGGAAGGGTACCTTGATCTGGTGGCTGCCATTGAGGTCACTGCCGCTGCTACAGGTTTACCGGTGGTACTGGAAGGGTATACCCCGCC
>DAIODL010000230.1:0-3631 GCA_036746815.1 Desulfobulbus sp. | reverse complement strand
CCACCTTGAAGAGCGAGGTGTTGCCGCCGGAAACAATCAGGGCGGTGTAGGGAAATGCGGGCCGCCGCTCTTCCAGCAGGCAGGAGAGCAGGTGACCTGCCATGTGGTCCACACCTATGCAGGGAAGCTGATGCACCAGTGCCAGTGCCTTGGCAAAAGTGAAGCCCACGAGGAGCGAACCCACCAGCCCTGGGCCCTGGGTGGCGGCGACCAGATCAATTTCTTCCAGGGAAACGTGCGCCTGTCCAAGCGCCTCACTCACCACCGGCTGAATCATCTCAACATGGCGGCGCGAGGCCAGTTCCGGAACAATGCCGCCGAAACGGGCATGAATTTCATTCTGGCTGCTGATCACCGAGGAGTGCACCCGGTGATTGGCGTCCACTACCGCGGCAGCGGTATCATCGCAGGAACTTTCTATGGCAAGAATCAACATGGGAGAGGTGGGTTGCAATAGGCGTGTAACAGTGGTATCTGTGCGGAACCGTGGTACCACATCAGGATACCATTTCCTTTATCATGCAGATCACCATAATCAATGATGCACAAAAATTCCACTTTTTCGCCCGAGTCTCAAGATCTGGTCGATCTTTTCGCCAGGTCCATTTCCTACCTGCGCCTCAGCCTCACCGACCGCTGCAACCTGAGATGCATGTATTGCGTTGCCGAGGAAGAAGTCACCGATTGTCAGCCCATGCAGAGCCTGCTCAAGCACGATGAGCTGCTCACCTTTGAGGAGTTGCTGTGGGTGGTGCGGGTGGCTGTGAACATGGGTATTACCAAGGTGCGGCTCACCGGGGGGGAACCGCTGGTGCGGCGCGGTGTCATGGACTTTATCCGTAATCTGACAGCCATTGAAGGCCTTGGTGATGTACGCATCACCACCAATGGCGTGCTGTTGGCCGAGCATGCCGGCGAACTGCTGGATGCCGGGGTGAACAAGGTAAATATCAGCCTGGATTCGCTTAAACGCGAGCGCGTGCAGAAAATCAGCGGAGTGGACTGTTTCGACAAGGTGTGGCACGCCATTGAGACCGTGCTGGCCATGAATTTTGCCGCGGTCAAACTCAACATGGTGGTCATGAGGCATATCAATGACGACGAACTGCTGGATTTTGCCCGCCTTTCCCGGCGGCTGCCCCTGCAGATCCGTTTTATCGAGTTCATGCCTATTGGCGATGCCACCCGCTGGACACCGGACATCTATGTGAGCTCGGACGAAATCATGGAGCGCATCGGCAGTCTGGGCACGCTGATACCGCAGCAGAAGGGACAGAACGACGGCCCGGCCCAGGTGTACCGGCTGGGAGAGGATTCCGTCGGTTCCCTGGGGTTCATCAGCCCGCTCAGTCATCATTTCTGCGATCGCTGCAACCGGCTCCGTCTCACTTCATCCGGTGGTCTGCGTTCCTGCCTGCTGCATGATGAGGAAATCGATCTGCGGGCCGTGCTGCGTAACCATCCCACCGATGAAACTATCCGGGCTGCCCTGGTTGCGGCCATTCGCAACAAGCCGCGCGGGCATGAATTGCAGGAGCGGATGCAGCATGCAAAAGGCGACTGCCACGGCCGCATGTCGCGTATCGGCGGTTGACGGCCCGTCCCGGGTTCCTGACGCAGCCCGTATTCCCACGCGTTAATAATCGATTTTACAGGTGGCCTGCCTGAACACCAGCGGTGCGGCGGGCCCCACCCATCCCTGCGGTTTTTCTGCTTTTTCCCGCACAAAGACAGCGCTGCAACCCTCTCCGTAATATATGGTGCCGCGTTCCAGATCAATGGAACGCAGCGTCGCCGACACATACGCATGCGCCTTGACAAACGCCACCATTACGTCCAGATCTTTAGCGTTCTGGTACTGCGGCGGCAGGAGTGCATAACTGGTCTGCGCGCAGAAGAGCAGGGCGACTACACCGAGTAATTTTTTCATGCATACCTCGTGTTGTGAGAAACAGTTTGCTGCCAAGCTGAAAAGTCGCCATGAAGGCGGCGGATTAATGTCCAAAGCCGGGGACGTGCAGCCGCTGTTCGATTTTTTTGAGGAAGAACATGGCTACACTGACCAGCATCAGATAGTAAACGGCGATCACCATAAACACCTCGGTGTAGCGAAAGTATTCCGTGGCAACGGTGTTCCCTTCGCCGGTGAGTTCCATGCAGGTGATCAGGTAGGCAAGTGATGAGTACTTGATCAGGTAGACGATTTCGTTGCCGCAGCCGTGCAGGGCCTTGCGCACCGCCTGCGGGAGGATGATGTGGCGCACGGTCTGCCAGGTGGTGAATCCCAGCGCCTCGGCACCCAGGTACTGCCCGCGTTTGATGGAAAGCAGCGCGCCGCGCACGTATTCGGACTGATAGGCGCCGCTGCAGAGGATGAAGCCGGTGACGGCCGCCACATAGGGGCTCAGGTAGATGCCAATGTTGGGCAGGCCGAAGTAGAGCACAAAGAGCTGCACCAGAAGCGGTGTGCCCCGGAAGATGGCCGCATAGCCATCGCCCAGTTTGCGGGCCCAGCGTGGTCCGAACACCCGGGTGGCACCGGCCAGAATGCCGATCAGCACGCCGCCGGTGGCGGACGGAATAATCAGGGCGACGCTCATCAAAAGCCCCTGGTTGAGCGCGCTGAAAAGCTCGTGATAAAAGGGCGAAACCACAAACATCAGCAGCCCCCGCTCTCGATATCGCTCAGCCGGTCACAGAACCCCCGGCTCTTGCTGGTGCTGCCTTCAGCCAAAAGTTCGGCGGGTTTACCCTGCTCGACAATGGTGCCGTTCTGCATGAACAGCACCTCGTCAGCGATGGTGGAGATGAGACTGATCTGGTGGGTGGCCATGATCATGGTCATCCCCTGAGCGGCCAGGGCGCGGATCACGGCGATGACCTCGCCGATCAACTCCGGATCCAGGGCCGAGGTGGGTTCGTCCAGAAGCAGTGCCTTGGGGTCCATGGCCAGCGCCCGGGCAATGGCCACGCGCTGTTTCTGGCCGCCGGAGAGCTGCGCCGGATACAGATGACTTTTGTCCGCCAGCCCCACCTGCTGCAGTTCCTTGCGGGCACGCTCTTCCGCATCTTTTCTGTCCAGCCCCTTCACCTTGCGCAGGGCCACGGTGATGTTGTCCAGGGTGGTGAGGTGATCAAACAGGTTGAAGTCCTGGAAAATCATGCCCACCTGCTGGCGCAGGCGGTAGAGGTCGGTTTTGCGGCCGCGGTCAATACGCTCGCCATCAAGAGAAATCTCACCCTCATCCGGCATGACCAGACAGTTGATGCACTGCAACAGCGTGGACTTGCCGCCGCCCGAGGGCCCGATCAGCACCTTGATTTCGCCTTCGGCCAGGGTGAGGCTCACCTGTTTTAAGATGTGGTTGTCTCCGAAACTTTTACTGAGGAGAGCAACCTCGAGAACCGGCGGCATGGGATACCTCACTGCATTCCGTTTTGAGTGTAGCCGGGAATACGCACGCGTTCTTCCAGCTTGCGCAGGGCGGCGACTCCGAGCCAGGTGAGCAGAAAATAGAGTATTCCTGCGGTGATATACAGCGGCAGATGCTGATAGGTACGCGAGTCCACGAATTTGGTGCGGGCCATGATCTCTGGCGCACCGATGACAAAGGCCAAGGCGGAATCCTTG
>DAIODL010000229.1:0-3631 GCA_036746815.1 Desulfobulbus sp. | reverse complement strand
ATTTCCGAGATGTTGGTGAGCAATCGGGGCATTTCGTCCGTGGTGGTGCCGCTGAGCGGCTCAATGGCCGCGTGCTGTCGGCTTGAGCGGGTCGTTCTGGGGGCGCGTTTTTCTTCGGTGAGGCTGTCCCAGGCGCCGCAGTCCGGGCAGCGGCCCAGCCATTTGCGGCTGGTGAAGCCGCACTGGTTGCAGACAAAGACAGGTTGTTCTTTTTTTGCCGTTTGCATGGAGTCGTGCTTATTATAAAAGGCGAAAAGCGCCACTCCCTGACCACTCTCTCTGCGGGGAGAGTCGTGGGAAGCGGCCCGTGAACAGTCAATAGGTACTGTACCCCGCACCGGTTGTCGGTGCAACTGCAGGCAGGCAAGCTACTCGCGCAGGTAAGATGGCCATTGCCCGATTACAATTGTGACACAATCTGAATCAGTTCCCAATCACCGGCGGCAACAATGAAAAAACCGGTGCGAAGCGGGCGCCCGTCCGGGTGCCAAGGAGTGTTTTCATGCATTATGTGACAACCAAGATCTGCCGGGCCAGTGAAATCGGTATCAACGGCAACCTGTTCGGCGGCACCATGCTCTCCTGGATGGATGAGGCGGGCGCGGCTTTTGCCGGCTATCTTTGCCGCTCGGCTTCGCTGGTGACGCTGAAGATGGAAGAGGTGTTGTTCCGGCGGCCGGTGAAGATCAGCCACCATGTTCGCATTTACGCCAAGGTGCATGAGGTGGGCACCTCGTCGCTGACGCTTGACGTGGAGGCCCGCCGTTTTGATTTTGAGCGGCAGATCGAGGAGATCGTCTGCTCCACGCGCATGGTGTATGTCAAGATCGATGAGCAGGGCAAGTCGGTGGCGATTGACGAAAAATTGCGGGAAAATATGGATAAACAGTCCCTCAGTGATTTGATGCAGCGGTTCTAAGCCCTTTATGCGGAGCTGCCCGTTCGGCACTGGTGCTCCTTGTTGCGTCTCTCTGCAGAATTTTTTTTGAAATAACGATAAAGAGCTCCATGTGGAGTTATTTTTAAAAGGTGTTTTTTTATGTACAACATGTCGCAGTTACCTGTCTGTAAAACAAAAATTGTCTGTACCATTGGACCTGCCTCCGATTCGCTGGAGATGCTGGAACATATGCTGGAAGCGGGTATGACGATCGCCCGGCTCAATTTTTCCCATGGTGATTTTCATGAGCACGGGGAGCTCATCGCCCGTATCCGCCAGGCCGCGAAAAATGTCGGCCATCCGGTGGCGATTATGGCGGATCTGCCAGGGCCAAAAATCCGTATCGGCACCCTGGTGCAGGAACCGGTGGAACTGCAGATTGGCAGCCGCTTTACTCTGACCACCGAAGATGTTCCCGGCACCAGCGACATTGTTTCCGTGACGCTGCCCGAGCTGCCCGGGGCGGTGCGTTCAGGCGATATTTTGTTCATCAATGATGGGCTGATTCAGGTACAGGTGGAAGAGGTGGAAGGCGTGCGGGTGCACTGCCGGGTGCTGGTCGGCGGCAAGCTCCGCTCGAAGAAAGGACTCAATTTTCCCGGCATTGACCTGGGTATTTCCGCCTTTACCGAGCACGACCGCGCCTGCATGCAGTTTGCCCTGGAGCATGGGGTGGACGCGATCAGCCAGTCGTTTGTGAGCAGTGTGGAGGATATTCACGAGGTGCGCAAGGCGGCCAAGTCCATGGGGTACAATCCTTTTATCATCGCTAAAATTGAACGGGCTTCCGTTCTCGATCATATTGACGACATTTTAGAGGTGGCGGACGGGGTGATGGTGGCCCGCGGCGATCTGGGGGTGGAGCTGCCCATTGAAAAGATCGCGGTGATGCAGAAGATGATTATGGCCCGGGCTAATCTGTTTGGCAAACCCGTGATTACGGCCACGCAGATGCTGGAGTCCATGACCAATAACCGGCGCCCCACCCGGGCGGAGTCCACGGACGTGGCCAACGCCATTCTTGATGGTACGGATTGTGTCATGCTTTCCGAGGAGTCGGCCATGGGGCACTATCCGCTGGAGGCGGCGCGTATGCTGGTGCAGATTGCCGTGGCCACGGAGCCCCACCGTACCAAACACACCTATCTCAAACGGCCGGAACACCCCATTTTCTGCGATATCCGGGAAGTGGACTATATTGCCTCCAGTGTCAATGCCATTGTCACCCATAATAATACCGTGGCCGCCATTCTTGCCCCGACGGACAGCGGCCGCACCGCAAGGCGCCTGGCCCGATATAAGCTGCCCATCTGGATTCTGGCGGTCAGCTCCAACAAAAAAACCTGCCGTGAACTGCTCTTTTCTTCCGGTGTCTTCCCCATGTATGAGCTGCATCATCCTGTTGACTGGACCGATGCGGCCCGTGATTATGTGGTACAGTATCATCTTCCGGGGAGTTGTATCATTCAGACGGAAGGGCCTTCGCCTGAAAAACCTGATCGCAATCATAAGATGGAAATTATTGATCTGAGAGCGATCAATGGTGACGATCCATCAGCTGCCGTCGCATAAGCAGGTGGACTGCAGATAGGTTCCTTCCAGGTTGCGCTTCGCTTCTGTTCTTTGGTGCAGAATCGTGGTACTACATGCGCCTTTTTTTGCTGAGAAAAAAGCACGACTACCATGCCATTCTGTTTGCGAATTCTTCTAAATCGAGCTATCTTTTACAAAGTTGTAAGGAGCAGTGGTGGTTTATGTCACCCCAGAAGAACAAATGCATAGAGCCAGGGAGACGGAGGCAGTATGCTAGAATTTAAAAAAGGAACAGATATTTTGGCGGATGTCGGTGGCATCGGCACCATCGCTGAGGCTAAGGCCCTGTTTGCGAAAAAGCTTGAGCCGGAGCAGTTAGCACGCCTTGGTAAAATTACCAATGAAGAGGCGCTGCTGAAAATTGCCAATGCCATTTCCATGTGTGAACCGGACAAGGTGTTCATCCACACGGGCAGCGAGGCGGATCACGAGTTTGTCCGCAAGGCCAGCGTACAAAAAGGCGAGGAAAAAAATCTGGCCATCGCCGGGCACACCATTCATTTTGATCTGCCTGAAGATCAGGGACGTCTGGTCAAACAGACTTTTTATATCACCAATAAAGACGAACAGATCTCTTCACTGGCCAAAGGAGAACCCCGGGAGCAGTCCCTTGCTTACATGCGCGAGAACATGCGTGGTATCATGAAAGGGAAAACCATGTTTGTGTTTTTTTGCATCCGCGGCCCTATTGGCGCCCACGCCGCCATTCCTGCTATTGAAATCACCAGCTCCACCTACGTGGTCCATTCCGCGCAGCTCTTGTACCGGAACTGTTATGGAGCATTTGATGCCGAAATCGCCCGTCGCGGTGAGTTTTTCACCAATGTGCATTCCGAAGGGTCCGGACTTTCTGCCGACATGCCCAAGGCGCGCATCTATATGGACCGCAGCTGGGAAACAACCTATGCCACCTACTGCACCTATGCGGGCAATACCCTGTTGTTGAAAAAAGGGAACCACCGCTTTGCCACAGACAGTGCCATGTATAAACATCCTGGCATGGAGTTGTCTGAGCATATGTTCATCACCGGTATGACCGGTCCTGGCGGACGGAAGACCTTTTTTGCCGGTGCCGCTCCCTCGGGCTGCGGTAAAACC
>DAIODL010000228.1:0-3645 GCA_036746815.1 Desulfobulbus sp. | reverse complement strand
CTCAGCTTGATCCGGAGACGGTGGATAAGGGGCAGGTTTCCGAACTGCTGGGCGCTTACAGAAAACACGTCATGCGTGATCGCATCGTGCATCAGGGGCTGCGATTGGATGGCCGCGGCTACGAGGATGTGCGGCCCATCACCTGCGAGGTCGGCATTCTGCCCCGCGCTCATGGTTCCGCGTTGTTCACCCGTGGTGAAACCCAGGCGCTGGTCATCTGCACACTGGGCAGCGAGCGTGACGAGCAGCATCTGGAGGGGTTGGGCGGAGATGTATACCGCCGCTTCATGCTGCATTACAATTTCCCGCCCTTCTGCGTGGGCGAGGTGCGGCGTCTGTCCGGACCGAGCCGCCGTGACATCGGCCATGGCACTCTGGCCCGCCGCGGTCTTGAGGGCGTGCTGCCGGCCCCTGACAAGTTCCCCTACACCCTGCGGGTGGTTTCCGAGATTCTTGAGTCCAACGGATCATCCTCCATGGCCACGGTGTGCGGCGGTTCACTGGCGTTGATGGATGCCGGTGTGCCGGTGCGCTGTCCGGTGTCCGGTGTAGCCATGGGACTTATCAAAGAGGGTGATGATATCGTCGTCCTCACCGATATCCTGGGTGATGAAGATCATCTGGGCGACATGGACTTCAAGGTTGTGGGCACCAGTGAGGGCATCACCGGCCTGCAGATGGATATCAAAATTGACGGTGTTGACCGCTCTATCATGGGACGGGCCCTGCAGCAGGCCAAAAAAGGCCGTATGCACATCCTGGGCAAGATGGAAGAGGCTCTCAGCTCTCCGCGAGCCATGGTTTCCGAGCACGCGCCCAAGTATGTTACCCTTAAGATTCACCCGGACAAGATCCGTGACATCATCGGCCCCGGCGGCAAGGTGATCCGCGAGATGACCGCCGAGTTTGATTCCAAGATCGATGTGGAGGATGACGGCACCATCAAGATCTTCAGCAACAGCAGCGAGATGGCCAATGCCTTGGTGCAGCGCATCCAGAATATGACCGCTGTGCCGGAAGTGGGCAAGATCTATGAAGGTGAGGTGAAGACCATTAAGGATTTCGGGGCCTTTGTACAGATTCTGCCCGGCACCGACGGTATGGTACACATCTCTGAGCTTGCTAACGAGCGCGTCAAGAAGGTGACCGACGTGGTCAAGGAAGGCGATATTATCAAGGTCAAGGTCATCGATATCGATAACCGTGGCCGTATCCGTCTGAGCCGCAAGGCTGTGCTGGAGGAAGGCGAGCAGTGATGGCTGCCAGCTGCTGAACATGAAGAAACGAAGCCGGTGCCCCTGAGGGAACCGGCTTTTTTTTGCGGGAATTTCCCCTTTTATGCAGGTTAGGTAGAATGCAGAATATACCGGTTGGTTTTCGCTGGCTTGATCCTGATGCCACCACGGATTTGACGCTTCCTGACTATGAAACCGAGCTCGCCGCCGGCATGGATGTGCGTGCAGCAGTGACGGCGCCGGTGGTACTGCAGCCGGGTGGTATTGCGCTTATTGCCAGCGGCTTTGCCGTGGAAATCCCGGAAGGCTTTGAAATCCAGGTAAGGCCCCGTTCAGGGCTTGCGGTCAAGCACGGCATCACCGTGGTGAACGCGCCGGGTACCATTGATGCCGACTACCGTGGGGAAGTGAAGATCGGACTCATAAATCTTGGTAAGAGCGAGTTTACCATCAGCCGTGGCGACCGCATTGCCCAGCTGGTGCTGGCGCCGGTGGCCAGGGCGCACTTCCAGGTGCGTGATACCTTGTCTGCGACCGGGCGCGGCAGTGGCGGCTTTGGCCATACCGGTGTGGATACCACCGTGAAAAAGAGCTGATCATGCGATTTTCTGTTCTTGGCAGTGGCAGCAAAGGCAACTGTACCCTGGTGGAATCCGGCTCAACGCGCCTTCTCATTGATAATGGTTTTTCCGGAAAGGAGCTGCTGCGCAGGCTTTCCTGCGTGGGTGTCAGCGCGGAGAGTTTGAGCGGGCTCGTGATCACGCATGAACACGGTGACCATGTCAAGGGTGTGGGCGTGGTGGCCCGCAAGCTGGGGTTGCCCGTGTATGCCAATCCGCTCACTTATCAGGCCGCGGAAAAGGAGCTGGGCAGACTGCCGGAACGCCGTGAATTCGCCACGGGCAAGCAGTTTACGCTCGGCGAGCTGAGTGTACATCCTTTTGCCGTGTCCCATGACACCGCGGATCCGGTGGGTTTTATTTTTGATGATGGTATGTCCCGCCTGGGCTACTGCACGGATACCGGTAAAATCACGCAGCTGATCAGATATCATCTGCAGGGATGCCAGGCCCTGATTCTTGAGGCTAACCACGACATTGAGATGCTCCGGCAGGGGCCCTATCCGCTGCCCCTGCAGCAGCGGGTGCTGTCCAGCAGGGGCCATCTCAACAATGTGGACGCCCTGCAGCTGGCCGCTGACCTGGCTTCGAACCAGCTGCGTTTCCTGGTGCTCGCGCATCTAAGCGAGATCAACAATAAGCCTGAGCTGGTACTCTCCGAGGTGCGCCAGCGCCTTGCCGCCTGCCCTGCCTTGCATATCATGGTGGCCAGGCAGTCTGAACCGGGCCCCTTGACCGAAATTGTGCCCTGATTCCTGCGTGCGTCAGGGGAATCCTGGGGTAGCGGCAAAATTTGGCCCTGGCCTGATTTTATACGCATGCCCCACATACCTGAGCCGTTTTCTGATGAGTTTCTCGATTATCATGGCAGGTGGAGTCTTGCCTATCGATAGGTGATGCCGCCGCTGCGTGGCAGGCTCTGCATCATTTTTTAGATGTATTTATTGCGGGACACATGGAAGAGGAGCAAATGCTCGCGGAACAAGAAAGTATCTGGTAATTTTTTATTTACCCGCTGCTGTTCATCACACCGTGATGCCACGGACACTGCGGCACCCCCGGATCGCGTGCCACTGCAGTGCGCGCGCCCTTGGGCACGATGAGAATGGTGTCCGTTTCTGCGCAACACGGCCTGCTCATACCGGAGAAAATGCATGTCAGCACCAACCCGCGACAGGCGTCGCGAACTGACCACTCTCATTATTACCACACTGACCTCTTTTCTGGGGCCTTTTGCCATCTCCACGGTGAATGTGGCATTGCCCGCCATGCAAAACGCGTTGCGGCTCAATGCGGTGGAATTGAGCTGGGTAGCCACCGCCTACCTCCTGGCCATGGCGGTGGCGATCGTGCCCGGCGGGAAACTGGCTGATATCTATGGCAGAAAGCGTTTTTTCCTCTACGGCATTCTGCTGTATACGGCGGGCTGCATCATCGGCTGGCTGACCCCGAATTTCCCCGTCCTCATCCTTGCCCGGATCATGCAGGGTATGGGCAGCGCCCTCACCAATGTGACAGGTGTCACCATTCTCACTTCGGTCTTTCCACCTTCACAACGGGGCCGGGTGCTGGGGATATATGTGGCGGCGGTGTACATCGGCCTGGCCGTAGGGCCTCTGGCAGGGGGCATATTGACCGATCATTTCGGCTGGCGTTCCATCTTTGCAATTATGGCGCTGCCGGGTCTGCTCACGTTGATTCTCACGGTCCTCTGGCTTGACGGTGAGTGGTTTGGCAGGGAAGGGCAGCGTTTTGACGGCACCGGTGCCGTTTTGTATGGAATGCTCATC
>DAIODL010000227.1:0-3671 GCA_036746815.1 Desulfobulbus sp. | reverse complement strand
CAACCAGCCCTTGCAACGCAGCCGCTTCAGCCTGCATCTGCCAGGGAAGTGCCCTTTGTACCGCCACCAAAACTTTCTGCAGCCGAAGTGCGCAAAAAATACGGCCCTCAACTTTCGCTTGCGCAACAGCTGGGGCTGGGTGTCAAAACCATCGTGATTGATCCCGGCCACGGGGGGAAGGACCCTGGAGCCATTGCGTTTGGATTGCAGGAAAAGAATATCACCCTCGCTATCGCCAAAAAGCTGAAACAGATTCTCACCGAGCAATACCATTACAACATCATTCTGACCCGCACCAAAGACGTTTTTGTGCCCCTGGAAAAACGGACAGCCCTTGCCAATAAACAAAAGGCGGATCTGTTCATTTCCATCCATCTCAACGCCAACGCCAGCCCGTCCTATCATGGAACGGAGACCTATTTTCTCAATCTGGCCACCGATGCGGATGCCATGCGTGTAGCGGCCATGGAAAACGCCACTTCGACGCACAATATCGGGGAAATGCAGGATATTCTCAATAAAATCATGAAAAATGCGAAGGTCAAGGAATCCTCGAACTTGGCCAAGTTTATCCAGAATGACCTGATCCACGGGAGTTACGGCGCTTATCAAGTCCGCAATCTGGGCGTGAAACAGGCACCTTTTTACGTGCTCATTGGTGCGAAGATGCCCGCGATTCTGACTGAAATCACCTTCATTACCAACCCTACAGAGGCGAATTTCCTTAAAAGCGATCAGTATTTTGACTCCATTGCTCAGCAACTGGCAAAAGGTATTATTGCCTATGTTGAGCATCAACGGCTGGCAAGCGTAGCCGCCAAATACTGAAACATACTTTCAGGCAGGCTTTTCCTTGTACGCCAGCGGAGCGGCGGGACTTTCAAATAAAAAAAAGCCGCCTTGTGATGCACACAAGGCGGCTTTTTCTTGAATATAACCTTTCTGCTTACAGGTGGGCCATCTCCGCTGTATGGATGCGGGCAACAGCACGCTGCAGAGCTGCCTCAGCACGGGTCCGATTGATTTTCTCCGTTCCATGCTCAGCCTGGAGCAGCCGCTTTTCAGCACGCTCTTTGGCACGCATGGCGCGTTCCACATCAATCTCATTGCCGTACTCAGCACTTTCCACGAGAAAGGTGATTTTATTATTTGATACTTCCGCAAACCCACCTGTCACCATCAGATAGTTCTCACCCTTGTCTTTCTTGTAGGACAGGGTGCCTGTCTTAATGGTGCTCAGAAACGGCGCATGGTTGGCGAGCACGCCAAACTGGCCGCCAACGCCGGGGGCAGTGACAATATCCACATCTTCACTGACAACGGCGCCGCTGGGTGTCACGACTTCCAGATGAATTTGAGCCATGGCTCTTCCCTCCTTTCAAAAGTGGCAAGAATCACGCCTTGGCTTTCTGCGCAGCGGCCTTCTCGACAGCCTCTTCAATACTTCCCACCATGTAAAAAGCGGTCTCGGGAAGCTCATCGTGTTTTCCATCCAGGATTTCCTTGAACCCGCGAACGGTGTCTTCAACCTTGACATATTTGCCAGGGAAACCGGTGAAGACCTCGGCCACATGGAAGGGCTGGGACAGAAAGCGCTGCACCTTACGGGCGCGGGCAACGGTCAGCTGATCTTCCTCGGAAAGCTCGTCCATACCCAGAATGGCGATGATGTCCTGCAGTTCTTTATATTTCTGCAAAGCCACCTGCACGCCACGAGCGGTCTGATAATGCTCCGCACCAACGACGTTGGGGTCAAGAATACGCGAGGTGGAGTCCAGCGGATCCACGGCGGGATAAATACCCAACTCTGCAATCTGGCGCGAAAGAACGACGGTACCGTCCAGGTGGGCAAAGGTGGTGGCAGGGGCCGGGTCGGTCAAGTCGTCGGCAGGCACGTACACGCACTGTACAGCGGTAATGGAGCCCTTCGTCGTAGAGGTAATGCGCTCCTGCAGGGCACCAAGGTCGGTGGCCAGCGTCGGCTGGTAACCAACGGCTGAAGGAATACGTCCCAGAAGGGCGGAAACCTCAGAACCAGCCTGCGTGAAACGGAAGATGTTATCCACAAAGAAGAGCACGTCCTGGCCTTCTTCATCACGGAAATACTCGGCAGCGGTCAGACCGGTCAGGGCCACGCGGGAACGTGCTCCCGGAGGCTCGGTCATCTGCCCATACACCAGAGCGGCTTTCGGAAGAACGCCGGACTCCTTCATTTCGTTGTACAGGTCGTTACCCTCACGGGTCCGCTCACCAACGCCGCAGAACACGGAGATACCACCGTGCTGCATGGCGATGTTGTTAACCATCTCCATCATGATAACGGTCTTGCCGCAACCAGCACCGCCGAACAGCCCCATCTTACCACCGCGGGGGAAGGGAACCAGCAGATCGATAACCTTGATGCCGGTCTCAAGCACGTTTACTTCAGTATCCTGCTCGGTAAAGGTAGGAGCTGGACGATGGATGGGTAGGGTCTTGTCCGATGTGATCGGGCCAAGGCCATCCACAGGGCGGCCAACCACGTTCATGATGCGGCCCAGAGCGGCGGAGCCAACAGGAATGGTAATAGGAGCACCCGAGTCCCGTGCATCCATACCGCGAACCAAACCATCTGTCTGATCCATGGCAACGGTACGAACAACATTGTCACCCAGATGCTGGGCAACCTCGCACACCAAGTTGTCGGGTTGATCGTTGATGGCCGGGTTGGTGACCATCAATGCGTTCAAAATCTCAGGCAGGTCGCCGGATTCGAACTCAACGTCAACAACAGGCCCGATGACCTGAATGATTTTTCCTACTCTTGACTCTCCCATGGGAACTGGCCTCCTCTAAACTGGAAAATACCTGTGGTATTAGTGTTATTTCAATGCCTCGGCGCCGCCGACAATATCCATTAACTCGTTTGTTACCGCGGCTTGCCGCGCCTTGTTATACAACCGGGTCAAATCAGTGATCATATCCTTGCACGCATTGGTTGCATTATCCATTGCCGTCATACGGGCAGCCTGCTCGGAAGCACCAACCTCCAGCATGGCATGATAGACCTGCACATTCAAAAAGAGCGGCAGCAGAACTTCCATGATCTCATTGGGACCGGGCTCGTATGTATACGCACCCGTTGGCCCGGTTTTTTCCGTGGCATCTCCGGCTTCGGAGACCAGCGGTTTTATTGGGAGTAATTCTTCCCGTTCCGGTTTCTGCACAGCAACAGACAGAAATCTGCCGTACACGATATCAACCTGATCACTATCACCAGCGAGGAAAGCCTGCGTGACGTCCATAGAAATTTCACGGGCATTAAACATCTGAAAAGTACCCATGATATCGTTAAAGGATTTACGCACAAGTCCGGTCTTCTTCAGTCCGCGTGCACCCTTGCGGCCGACCGTCACAAAGCTGACTTTCTTGCCCTCACTTACATACTGACGTTTCAGCCGTTCAGCTTCCTTGAGAATATTGGCGTTAAAGCTGCCGCACAGTCCGCGGTCGGAAGTCACCACAACAATTTCAACCGACTTCACATCGCGTACTTCCATAAGAGGCAGATCCACGCTTTCCATGCCACTCGACAACTCACTCATGGCCTCGGCAAATTTGCCGGAGTATGGACGAAAGCGCTCCATCTTCTCCTGGGCGCCGCGCAGTTTGGCCGAGGCCACCATATTCAT
>DAIODL010000226.1:0-3735 GCA_036746815.1 Desulfobulbus sp. | reverse complement strand
GGCAGTCTGCTTGCCGTGCCCTGGCTGATCGGCCGCATGCCCGTGGATTATTTCATGAATTTCGGGCAGTCCCGGACTGGCCAGCCACGCCGACATCCGGCTGTGGCTGCGCTGGCCAGGGGCGCGCGCAATGTTCTGGCCGTGATTTTACTGGCCGCGGGTTTTGCCATGCTGTTTCTGCCCGGCCAGGGACTGCTCACCATGTTTGTGGGGCTTTGTCTGCTTGATTTTCCAGGCAAGGATGCCCTGATCCTTTTGCTGGTGGGCAAGGCTGCCGTCCAGAAGGGACTGAACTGGGTCCGCCGCAAGCGGGGACAGCCGGAGTTCGTCTTTGCGCATCAGGTATAGTTCTTGGAAATCAATCATATTTAAAGGATAGATGATGGCCAATAATATTTTACTGGTTGGGTTTATGGGGGTTGGCAAGGGGCGGACAGCAAGGGCACTTGCCGCTGCTACCGGCTGTTTTGCCCTGGATACCGATGATCTGATAGAGTCGTTCCTTAAAATGAAAATCAAAACCGTGTTCGCCGAACAGGGCGAAGCAGCCTTCCGCAAAGTTGAGCAGCAGGTGGCGCTGTGGCTGGAACGTTCTGTGAAAGAGACGATTATTTCCACTGGCGGCGGTTTTTTCATGGTCAATAATCTGCATGAGGTGGGCAAGGTGGTATACCTGCATTCGAGCCTGCAGGGCATTCTCACACGAATGAAAAATCATCCCAATGCGGAGAAGAAAATCAAGAAACGGCCACTTTTGAAAGATATGGATAAGGCGGAAGTCCTCTATAAAACCAGGTTGCCATTATACCGTCAGGCAGCAGATTATGAAGTCGATGTTGAAGGCAGGGAGACAGAGGAGGTGGCTAAGGAGATCAAGGGGTTGCTGCTGCGCGATCATCTGTTGCCCGAATGAGTGTTGATGCGCGGTTTGGACCATTTTTCCTTGCCTTTGCCGGAGCATCCAGGCAGACTGGACATATGTTTATGGCATTTCCGGTTTAAGTGGTACGCTGGCCGGGCACGTTACAGGAGACAGGACACCCCGAATGAGTGATATTATCCGCTATGTCAAAGGTCAGGATCCGGATCGGGACGCCTGGCTCACCAACTTTTTTACAGAAAACCACCTCGCCTACGAGACCTTCCCTGACGAGGTCGCCTCACCTGAGCAGCTTAAATTTATTGTCTACCTGGAGGAAGACGATCAGATCTATTATCCCTGTTCGGACAGTCTGTTTGCCGCCATCCTCGAAAAGCGGGCGGACACCATGCTCACGCCTATCTATATCGGCATCTGGACGCGCATGGAAAAGCTGGTGCGGGAGGTTATCGTCGACCCTTATAAGCAGCATTACCTGCTCAGTCTGCTGACCACCAAATATAATCATGACACCATGTCCAAGGTACAGCTGCCAGGACGCCTTGAGAAGCGAATGCTGGGTATCTTCACCACTATCAGTGAGATCGACCGGCCTCTGGCTGCGGAACGTGAACTGGAAAACAGACGGGCAGCCGCGTTTCTGCACTCCCCGGCGTTTCAGGAGGCATTCAATTCTCCGGAAGGGCTGGAGCTCAAAGGGAATTTCACCCTGACGGACATTGATCTGAACCTGCATCTGCTGCGGCTCAAACGACTGCTCCTCCTCTCCTCCATGCGCCCCATATGGGAACAGGAGCAGCCTCCGGACATGACAACGCTGCGTGCGGTGATGAACAAGCCGTTGATGATGCCGGAATGGAACTGGGTGTGCGACTGGCTGAGCGATGTCATCGCCGGCAAGCGGCAGCCCTGTATTCTGTGGGTGGGTGGCGTTGCCGGAGAGATCATCTTTGATCTGGCTATCCTGAAGATCCTTATGAAGATGGGGATCAAGGTCATTCTGGCGGTGAAACAGCATTTTTATTATCACCGGGTTTCTTTTGTGGATCTTTTGGAGGATCCCGCGCTGGACGAGATCCTGGCGAATGCGGATATAATCGGCGATCCAAAAATTTCCAAAAATGAACTGATCAGGCATCTGGACAGTGATAACCGGCTGCTGGTTATTTCCGACGGCACCCGCGAGCCCTTCAACCCGCTGCTCACTTCCGTCACCTATGCCCGCGCCTTTAAGGAGGCGGATCTGGTGGTGTACCGCAATCCCGGTGGCCGTGAGAATATCGGCAACCATTTTCAATTCACCCGCGACATCCTCTCCATCATTCCCGCACAAGACGGCGATGTTAATCTCCTCTTCAAACCGCGTCATCCCAAAGCCGTGCGTTTTTCGCGGGCCACGCTGCGGCAGATGGCTGACGACCTGATCTCCACGGTAGAAAAGGATAAAGCCAATGGCAAGACCATCATGTTTTACTCGGCTATTGTCGGCTCGATTCCCGGCCAGCTGATAACAGCCAAAGAGATCCTGCGTGTTTTTGTCGACTATCTGCGCTCCTCTCTGGTGGATGTGGTGATCATTAATCCGGGCGAGCATTTTGTCGAGGGCATGGATGCCGATGATATCATGTACATGTGGGAGATCTTCCAGCGCTCGGGCAATATTGATATCTGGCGTTTCCAGAGCGTGGATGATATTGTGAAATCCTTTGAGCTCATGGGACGGAAGGTGCCTCCGGAATGGACCGGTAAGGACGCCACCTACTCCACCGGCTGTACCAAGGAGATGGAAATTGCCATGCAGATGCAGAAGCTCTATCCTGAGATGCAGCTGATGGGCCCGCCCTATGAAAAATTTCAACGCCGCAAGGAATACGGTGTGGGTAAACTGTATGACCGCACACTGGCTGGCAGCGAGTAAATGGCCTTTACCGTTGCGCTGGTGACATTACGGCAAGCGCAATGATTGTGGGGCGCCTTTTGCAGGCGCCTCTTTTTTTGTCCCTTATTCCCTATCAAGATATTATGCAAAATCAAGAGCCCCTCAGTTTTCTCGAATCCACTTTTCGTTCCATTTATCCTCAGGATCTTGAATTCCGGCAACAGGCCGAGGAGCGGATCAATCAATTGACCATGCCTCCCTGGGCCATGGGGGATATTCTTGATCTGGCGGTCGATCTCGCCGGGATGACCCGTTCCCTCAATCCACCGGTCGCCCGCAAAAAAGTGGTGGTGATGGTGGGGGATCACGGTGTGGCCGACGAGGGCGTGTCCCAGTATCCCACGGAAGTGACAGAGCAGATGGTTCACAATTTCACCAACGGTGGCGCGGCGATCAATGTCCTGGCCCGCAGGGCCGGGGCTTCGGTGCTGGTGGTGGATGTGGGGGCAAAAGCGGATATGTCGGCCCTGGCGGATGCCGGGAAGATCATGGTGAAAAAAATCGGGAATGGTACGGCCAATATGGTTTATGGCCCGGCCATGACCCGCACGCATGCGGTGCTGGCGGTGGAAGCCGGCATCGAGGTGGCTCATCAGCTGGCTCCGGAGGTGGATGTGCTGGCCACCGGGGAAATGGGGATTGGCAACACCACGCCGAGTACGGCCATTGCCGCGGTGCTGACCGGGAAAAAAGTGGCGGAAGTGACGGGACGGGGTACGGGTATTGATGATGCCCGGCTTCAGCATAAAATTGCCATTATTGAAAAGGCACTGGCACGCAATAATCCCGACCCCAAGGATGGCCTGGATGTGCTTGCCAAAGTGGGTGGCTTTGAAATCGGCGCTCTTGCCGGGCTTATTATCGGAGCCGCGGCCAACCGCAAACCAGTGCTGGTCGATGGGATAATTTCTACGGC
>DAIODL010000225.1:0-3747 GCA_036746815.1 Desulfobulbus sp. | reverse complement strand
GCGAGCCCTGCCGTACCATCATGGAAATGGCGCTTACTCTGGAATTTTCCGCCTATGATCTCTGCCGCAACCTGGCTCATCACTTCCGGGGCGGCCGTCTGGAAGAGGTGTTCAACACCACGTCTGAGGCGGAAAAAGAGCACATGCGCCAGGTCGCTCAGGCTTTTTCGTTCTGTGAGAGCGACTGAGCCGGTTCAGGATCTGGGCTGATTCGCCAGAGAATGCGAGGGTAGAGTTTTGTCAGACGCTGCAACACCCCGGGAAGGCGTATTGCTCATTCATGGGCTGGCTTTAACGAAACATTGTCTGTGGCCGCTGGAGCGCTTTCTGCGGCGTCAGGGCTACGTGGTCTATAACCTGGATTATCATTCCCGCAAGATGCGCATCGAGGCGCTGGCAGAATCGGTGATGCCCGGTGCCTTTGCCTGGTTCAGCGGCCAGGGTATACAGACCGTGCATGTGATTACGCACTCCATGGGCGGAATTCTGCTGCGTGGTTTTGTACGGGCGCGCCAGCCCGCATCCCTTGGCAGGGTGGTGATGATCTGTCCGCCCAATCAGGGGAGTGAACTGGTGGATCTGCTGGGGGGATACAGCTGGTTTCAGAGGTATTTCGGCCCCGCAGGCTGTCAGCTGGGTACGGGCGAGGGAAGTTTCCCGCGGCCATTGGGACCGGTCTCATTTCCTCTGGGGGTTCTCGGAGGAAATCATTCCTCACTTGTGTGGGGACGATTTTTTCCCGGCGCCAATGATGGCAAGGTTGCGGTGGAACGAATGCGGGTTGAGGAGATGGCTGATTTTCTCGTACTGCCGCCCTACAGCCACACCCTGATTCTTTATCGCAAACCGGTATGGCTACAGGCACTGCATTTCCTGCGGCATGGCTGCTTTGCCAGGGAAACGGCCTGATTTCAGCCCTTGCGCAGCACCCGTTTGTCGCCGGTGCGCACGGTGAGCTTGATCTTGTCGAAGTATTCCAGGAGAGGAATAGTGAATTTGCGGGTGAGTCCGGTGAGTTCCTTGAACCGGGGCGCGTCGATCTCCCCTTCTTTGCGGATGTAGCCGGCCACCGACTGCTGGAGGCCTGCCAGGGTGTCCGCGTGGAACACCAGCGCTTCATTCACCTTGATAAGAGATCCTCTGGCCATCAGGTGCTTCAGCACCTCATGCACCTGTTTTTCCGGAAACTCCCCAAGCGTTTCTGCCAGTGTCTGCAGATTGGGCGGAGTTAGTCCCGCCTCCGCATACAACGCCAGGATTCTCTGCTCCATGGCCTGCTCGTCGATCTGCAGTTGCACCTCATGCCCCTTGAGCTTGACTTCAGCCCCGGAGATTTCCACTTTGTCCTGTTTCACAAGCATGCCTAGAAGGGTCTGCATGACCCGCTGATCCACGGGCGGGTGCAGCTGTGAACGCAGTTCTTCTTTGGCAAGCCCGGTTTTCAGCGGATTTACCTGATGGAAACTGGTGAGCCTGTCTACAATCTGAGCTGCCAGCGCCTCCGCAGAGGTGACTTCCATCATGCGCTGGCTTTCCGAATCCACCACCATGAGTTTACCCGTGGAAACAGGGAGCTGCAGGAGTTTTTTCAGCCGTTTTCCAAAGATGCCGCTGCGGGCCGCCAGCTCATTAAAGGTAATGCCGGTGGCTCCGTTTTCCCGGACCAGCAGAAGCAACCGTTCTTCCTGGTCAGCATGATCCAGATGCTCGAAATAGGCGCGGTTTTTTTCCTGGTCTGCGGCCTGGGTGCGCTTGTGTTTGTGAGGAGCGGCATTGAGCACGGTGCCGCCGCCGATGGTGGTGATGGGGGAATAGCTGCGGAGAACAAAATGATCATTTGGCCATACGGCGACCGGCTCCTGCAGACTGAGCTGCACATGCGCGGTCATGCCTGGTGCCAGGGTGTCGCTTTCCAGAAGAATCAGCCTGCCCACGATTTCTCTGGTGCCGATATGCACGCGCACCTGGGTACGGTTTTTCAGTTCCTTGCTGTTGGAGGAAAGATATTGAAACCCCGCATCCAGGAGCGTGGAGGTGATCAGGCTGCCGGGAGTGGCGGCCACATCGCCCCGGTTGATTTGTTCCTTCTCAATGCCCTGGAGATTGATGGCCGTACGGTGCCCGGCCTCGGCCAGCTGCACCTCCTGTCCATGGACCTGCATACCGCGAATTTTCGCGGTCAAACCGCCGGGATAGAACATCAACTCCGCCCCGGTTTCGATGCGTCCGGAAAGCGAGGTACCGGTGATCACCGTACCAAATCCCTTCATGGTGAACACCCGGTCCACGGCCATGCGGAAGGGCCCGAATTCTTCCTGAAAATCCATGGCGCGCACCTTGGTGTCCAGGAGGCGCACAATTTCGTCCACGCCCTCGCCCGTGACCGCATTCACGGCCACCATGGGCGCGTTTTCCAGGAAGCTGCCCTTGAAAAACTCGCGCACTTCCTCGCGTACCATGTCCAGCCAGTCCGGCTCTACCAGATCCTTCTTGGTGAGCACAATCAGTCCGTCGCGCACGCCGAGCAGTTTGCAGATCTCAAAATGTTCCACGGTCTGCGGCATGATGCCCTCGTCCGCGGCAATGATGAAGGCCACCAGATCCATGCCCGCGGCACCAGCCACCATGTTGCGAATGAATTTCTCATGCCCCGGCACATCCACAATGCCCAGCCGGTGGCCGCAGGGCAGGTCCAGATAGGCAAAACCAAGTTCAATGGTAATGCCGCGCTGTTTCTCCTCTTTGAGGCGGTCGGTTTCAATACCGGTGAGGCTGCGGATCAGGCTGGTCTTGCCATGGTCGACATGACCAGCCGTGCCAAGGATGATTTCACGCATGGGAAGTCGTGCGGTGAAGCATTAATCAGGGGTTACATGTCAAGATAGGGATTGGAACGGGCCTCTCTGCCGATGGTGGACTGCAGGCCGCCATACCCATGACCGGGCCAGACAATGGTGTCGGGCGGCAGGGTGAGCAGGCGGGTCTTGATACCCTCAACCAGCTGTTGCATGGAACCGCCGGGAAAGTCGGTACGGCCGACCGCGCCGGCAAACAGGGTGTCGCCGGTGAAGCAGTGCGGCGGGCTGTACAGGCAGATACCGCCTGGTGTGTGGCCGGGGGTGTGAATCACCTCGAGCTTTTCCTTGCCAATGGTGATGGTGTCGCCATCCTGCACCACGATGTCGGCGGGCGGGGAGGGCGGCAGCCCCAGGGCAGAGAAGAAATCACGGATACGCGGGTCAGCGAAATAGGCGACATCGTCGGCGTGCAGCACAATCGGAGCGCCGGTGGCCTTCTTGATGGCACCGTTGCCGCAGTCGTGATCCGGGTGGCCGTGGGTGTTGATGATATACTTTACCTGCAGGTCGTTTGCCTTGCAGTACTCAAGGATACGGTCTTCATCGCCGCCGGGATCAATGATGGCGGCTTCTTTGGTCTGATCACAGGAAACGATGTAGCAGCAGACCCCCATCATGCCGACAGTGAGTTGTTTAACGACAAGCATGGTCACGATCCTTCAAAATAGGGTTGCCGAAAAGGCGATAAAAAAAGCCCGCAACCAGCATCTGCCGGTTGCGGGCGGAGGGGACGCATTTTATTTCGACCCGCAACCGGAACAGCCGCAACCACCCGAGAAGGGGTTGGCAACCACTGGTCCCGGAGGCAGACGCTGCTCAACTGCGGCAACTACTGCGTCGAAAGCTTTGATGGCCGGGCTGTCCTCATCGGTGGACAGGTAAGGAGTTC
>DAIODL010000224.1:0-3757 GCA_036746815.1 Desulfobulbus sp. | reverse complement strand
TGCCAGCCCGGAAGTCCGTGCCGTCCGGCGTGCGGCGCAACTGCGCAGCAAGGGTGAAGCGGTGGATGAACAGGAACTGCTGGCCCAGATTATTCAGCGGGACCAGGACGACAGCAGCCGCAGTCTGGCACCACTGGTCGCCGCAGAAGACGCCATCCGTATTGATTCCTCCGCGCTTACCGTGGATGAGGTGGTGGACCGCATGTACCAGCATGTTCTGCGCACTACCTGCTGCCGTGGCGAGTGATGCCTGCCATAGTGCATCACTCCTGATAAGCGCGTAGTCTCCGGTTGCGCCGTAGCCGCCATCAACCTTTTTCCCTGCACACGTTTCCGCTGACCAGCCCGGCTGTCTCGCAGCCGATGTGCAGGGAGCCCACGGGCGACCGATTGCTGCACTCTGAAGGACGAAAACATCTCATGAAAACCAACCATCGGGCCATGCTGCTCCTGCTGTCCCTGCTGTCTGCTTTTCCGCCTCTGTCCACGGATATGTACCTCCCGGCCCTGCCACAGCTGCAGGAGCTCTGGCAGGTACCCATGACCACCATCAACCTGACACTGGTCGGCTTTTTCGTCGGTTACTGTGTGAGTCTGCTGGTGTATGGGCCGCTTTCCGATAAATACGGCCGCCGGCCACCCCTGCTGACAGGAATCAGCATTTACGTGATTGCCAGTCTGCTCAGCGGCCTGACCAGCAGCGTGGGGTTGCTCATTGTCCTGCGGGTGCTCCAGGGCATGGGCGCCGCCGCTGGCAGCGTCATTGCCATGGCCATTACCAAAGACCTCTATGAGGGACTTGCACGTCAGCGCATCCTGGCCTACATGGGCATCATTATGGCCCTGGCCCCTATGCTGGCACCGGTGCTCGGGAGCTGGATATTGATCTGGTTCTCCTGGCACGTGGTCTTTTTCATACAGGCCACCATTGGCCTCATTGCCCTGGTCGGCGTGCTGCGCATGCCTGAATCGCTGACTACTCCCGAAAAGGGAAGTGTACTGACAGCGCTTGCCATGTATCTGCACCTGTTTAGCAACCGGCGCTACATGGTTCTTATCGTGCTTTTTTCCTGCATCGTGCTCCCGCATTTTTCCTTTATCGGCGGAGCGTCGCATATTTATATTTCCAGGTTCGGCACTTCGAAGCAGGTCTTTGGCCTGCTGTTCGCCTTCAATGCCCTGGCCATTATGACAGGCTCCTTCACCTGTTCACGCATCCAGAAACATATAAACGCCCGCACACTGCTCACCATCAGCTTCGCGGGTATTTTCGTCAGCGGTCTGGTCATGAACTGGGGGATCATCCCTGGCCCCTGGGGACTGGCCGCACCCATGGCCCTGGCCTCGTTTTCCTTTGGCCTGAGCCGCCCGCCCAGCAATAATATCGTGCTGGAGCAGGTGGAACATGGAGTGGGCGCAGCCTCATCGCTCATGGTCTTTGTCTATTTCATGGTCGGCGCCTTTTCCATGTGGTTCATTTCCCTGAACTGGATCAACCCCATTCACGTCATCGGCACGCTGGCCATCTGTTCCGGCGGGGCGGTACTGGCGCTGTGGGTACTGCTGCCCTGTCTGGCCGGTACGGACGAAAAGCACGCCTGTCTGGGTAAGTGAGGGAAGACATACAGGGAAATTATCTGTGGTATCTGCCCTGAACCTGTTGTTTTCCCAAAAGCTCTTTTCCAAACAAAAAGCCCGGCACGCACTCCTGCATGCCGAGCTTTTTGCATTTTCCGAACGCCTGCTGAGAATCAGAAGGGCAGCACCGTGTAACCCTGGGCAATAAAATCCGCCATGGCCGGATGACCAGCCAGTTCACCGATCAGGGGAATGCCTTCACTGGTGACCGCTTCGGTGGCCTGCAGCTTGTTGGAGCAGGCCTTGCAGGCTCCAAGAATCAACCCCTGTTCTTTGGCCTTGGTATACAGTGGATGCAGAAAATGGGTGGTATCCGCCATAAGGGCAACCAGCTTGACCGACTCGCCTTCGAGCACAATTTTTCCTTCCATCCCGCGCTTAGCCATATCAAAAGCATTCAAAAGGACGTGAATAAAGCAGAGCGGATTATCACGAAAAGTAAAAAAAACGACCTTGTTCATAAGGGAACCTCACAAAGCTGTCGGGAAAAGGGGGCAGGGGCGCGCCCTGCAGAGACTGAGAAAATACTGGGGAATAAAAAAAAAATCCCCTGCCCACTTTGCTGTGGGCAGGGGGAGAGGAGAATCAGGCTGGTTCGAACTGATCCTTGCTCGCACCACACACCGGGCAGACCCAATCATCGGGAATGTCCTCAAAAGCAGTGCCTGGAGCGATACCTCCATCCGGATCACCGACAGCCGGATCATACTCATAGCCACAAACAACACAGACATATTTTTTCATTTGTTCACCTCATATTTTTTTGGGTTTCTAAAAAAATCAGTCTTTCCACAAGCCATGCAGATTGCAGTAGGCACGGGCGGTAACGGTATTGGCCTTGATACAGAACGTTGCCTCAGGGGCCTCACCGGGTTTGAGCTCCTGCCGGTACACCTTACCATCCGCGATCAGTTCAATAAACTCAATCCAGTGCTTTTCTTCCATGGGATGAGGCACGGAACCAACAGTGACTTTGTAGCCATCGGCAGTTTTAGTGATGACCGGCACATGTTTTTCCTTGGCAGCATCAACGGTATTCTCGCTCATAAGCGTCATGGGCTGTCCGCAGCAGACCAGTTCTCCAGCGCCAGCATGCACAACCTCAACAACGTTTCCACAAAGCGCACACTTATACACTTCTTTTTTATTGGTCATATTTTCCTCCACAGGATTTTTATTTTGGTTCCGATCAATAACGAAAAATAATGTAACCGCTCATCCTTTCACAAGAAAGGCAATTCTGGCGGGTTAGTCAAACTTTTCGTTGCCTCACAATATATCCCAGAATAAGCATCTTCATTGATTGCGGAAGGGCAGAAATAGTTTTTATTCTTATTTTGCAAAATATCCATTCTTAACCTGACGCTGTGACGGACAGAAAAAGCCGCGCATCAGTACCACAACCGTATTGGCAAAGCAGGGGGAAGTCAAGCGGAAAGGAGCCCGGTATTCTAAAGGGAACGGTTGGTGAGCCCAGCCGTCATGCGGGCGAAAAAAACGGCCACTCCTGAGCACAGGAGTGGCCGGTAGACAGCCGGAAAATTATTCGAGAATAAAATCGTCGCGACGGTTGTGCGCGTAATCGTCTTCGCTGTTACCATTGAACAGCGGCCGCTCGGCACCATAGCTGATGGTGCGGATACGACTTTCATCGATACCATAGTGAATAAGATACTTCTTGGCGCTGGCCGCACGATGCTCACCCAGAGCCAGGTTGTATTCCTTGGTGCCGCGGGCATCGGTATTCCCCTCAATCAGCACCCGGGAAGACGGATTGTTACGCAGATAATTACCGTTGAACTCCATGGTGGGGATCTGATCGTCGCGGAGGGTGGATTTATCATAATCAAAATACACCGGCTTAAACTGCGGAGAGCAGCGCCCATGCTCACGCTTATAGGCGTCACTTTGATTATCGGCATCGCTGTTCATGCTGCCCGCACCACCGCGGCCGGTAGAATCAAGGCCCTCAGAGCCTCCTCTACCCTCACCTGGCATCATTTCCTCGCTGATGTTCCCCATACGATGATTTGCGCCTTCACCGCCGGCACCTCCAGCATAAGGACTCACGGGTTTTTTACAACCACCGAGACACAACACAACACTGGCAAAAAGTACA
>DAIODL010000223.1:0-3769 GCA_036746815.1 Desulfobulbus sp. | reverse complement strand
AGAAAACGGTCACGGGCCGGTTATTTCCGCCGTACCTCAAGTACCCCGGGGAGTTGCAGCAGATGTTGCTGCAACCGCTGCAGATGCGCCAGACTGGTCACATCGATCACCACGTCAAGCTCGGCAATATTCTCCATGGTAGTACGGGCATTGGCCGAAACAATATTGGCGTCGTCAGCACTGATGGTACTGGTGATATCAGCCAAAAGATTCTTGCGGTCCGTGGAACGAATGGCCAGCTCCGTGCTGTACGTTTTGCCGGGGCTGCTGGACCAGGAGATTTCCACCCAGCGGTCCGGATCCGTGGCCTGCAGATTGGGGCAGTCGGCCCGATGCACCGACACGCCGGAACCCGTGGTGATAAAGCCAATAATGGGGTCGCCGGGCAGCGGATGGCAGCAATGGCTGATCTTGGTCAGCATGCCGTTCACGCCATCGATATTGATGCTGTCCTGTTTGCTGCCCTCTTCCCGCGCGTGTTCGGCCGCCCGCTGCGCCCGTTCCATCATGTCAGCAACGCGCTTCTGCTCGTTCTGCTCAGGTGAGGATTCGGGCTGCAGGGTATGCACGAGGTTAGGCACAGTGATGGAGCCATTGCCCACCCTGGTGAGCATGTCCTCCAGGTTATTGCAGTGCAGATGCTTGAGCAGGTGCCGGAGATCGCCGCTTTTGAGCAGACTGCTCAGCGTCGTATTGTATTTTTTCAGTTCCCGCTCGCAGATTTCGCGGCCCAGTTTGAGCGAGCGTTCCTTTTCCTCCCGCCGCAGGTACTGGCGGATATGGGTACGGGCCCGGCTGGTCTTGACCATCTGCAGCCAGGCACGGCGCGGATGCTGATTCTTCTGGGTGAGAATCTCAACAATATCCCCGCTCTGCAGCGGCTGTTTGAGCTGCACGATCTGCCCGTTGACCTTGGCACCTACGCAGGTATCGCCCACTTGAGAGTGGATGGCATAGGCAAAATCGACAGGCGTGCTGCCGTGGGGCAGCTCGCGCACCTCGCCGTTGGGCGTGAGCGCATAGACATCGGGCTCGAACAGCTCCCCGCGCAGGGATTCCATGAACTCGCCCGGATCCTCGACCTCCTGCAGAGACTGTACCAGCCGCTTGATCTTGCGAAACAGGTTGGCATCGCGGGTGGTAATCTTCTGTCCTTCCTTATATGCCCAGTGCGCGGCCACACCTTCCTGCGCCACCCGGTCCATTTCCTCGGTACGGATCTGAATCTCAATGAAATGCCCGTGCGGCCCGGACACCGTGGTGTGCAGGGACTGGTAATTGTTGGCCTTGGGCACGCTGATCCAGTCCTTGATGCGGCCGGGTACCGGCGTCCAGTCGGCATGTACTGTGCCCAGCGCCTGATAACATTCCTTTACCGTATGCACGATAATACGGAAGGCGACCTTATCGTACACGCGTTCCAGCGGGATATGCTGGCTCACCAGCTTTTTGTAGATGGAATAAAGATGCTTGGGACGGCCGATAATGCGCACGGGACGAATCTTACTGGCTTCGAGTTTCTGATAGAGGATGCCGATCACCTCATCGACGTAGCGCTGCCGCTCTTCCATGGTGGATTCCATGTGCGCGGCCAGATCGGCGTATTCCGCAGGATACAGATAGCGGAAGGCCAGATCTTCCAGCTCGCATTTCAACCACTCGATACCGATGCGGCTTGCCAGGGGAGCGTACAGATCCATGGTCTCACGGGCCTTGATCTGCCGTTCCTCTCCCCCCACCGCGTCCAGATTGAGCATGTCCTGCAGACAGTCGGCCAGCCTGACCAGAAGTACGCGGATATCAGCGCCAATTGCCAGGAGCAGCTTACGGATGTTTTCGGACTCGTGCGCCAGCTCGGAGTTGTAGTGCACCTTGGTGATACGGGTAGCACCATCAACGATGTTGGCGATAGGCTGGCCAAACCGCTTTCTCAGCTCATCCAGAGTGGCCACATGCTCCTTGATCGTACCATGGAGCAGACCGGCCACAATGGTCTCCAGGTCAAGACGCATGGAGGCAAGGGTGGAGGCCACGGCCAGCAGATGATCCACATAGGGATCGCCCGTGGCAAATTTCTGCCCGGCGTGCCGTTCCTGAATAAACTCCCAGGCCTTGTCAATAATGCTCAGATTCTCGCCACTCAGGTAGCTTGAGACCAGAGCTTGCAGTGGTTTGATATTCGACATGGCAGTGCTGTTTGTTTGTCAGGTGGGGTGCTCAGGCGCGTGCCTGTGCCACCTGATCCTTGACATAACCCGTCACCTCATCGGGCGAGAGCATCAGAGTTTCACCGGTTTTGCGGAAGCGGACCTCCACCTTGCCCTCTTTGGCGAAATTTTTGCCAATGGTGAGCCGGTAGGGAATACCCAGGAGGTCGGCATCGTTGAACTTGGAACCGGGGCGTTCATCACGGTCATCATACAACACATCAAGCCCCAATGCCTGCAACTCCGCGTTCAGCCGCTCAGCCATGGCACAGAAGGACTCATCCTTCAAATCAAGGTTGAGCACGATCACCTGGAACGGTGCCAGAGGAACGGGAAAAATAATACCCTTGCCGTCGTGGTTCTGCTCGATGGCCGCGGCCATGACCCGGCTGACACCGATTCCATAGCAGCCCATGACAAAGGGTTTGTCCTGACCGTCGCTGTCCTGAAAGGTGGCGGACATGGCCTCGGAATACTTGGTGCCGAGTTTGAAGATATGTCCCACCTCGATACCGGCCCGCAGGCGCAGGGTGCCGCCGCAGTGCGGACAGCGGTCCTCCATGGTCACCTGCCGCAGATCACCGACCAGCGCCGGGGTGAAGTCACGTCCCGGATTGACACCAATGAGATGCGCGCCCTTCTCGTTGGCACCGGCCACCGCGTTCACCATACGCATGACCTCCTGGTCGGCCACCACCTTCAGGGGCAGCTGTACCGGCCCCAGATAACCCACCGGCAGATGCGTCTGTTCCCAGATATGCTCCTCCGCAAGCGGTTCCACCTCGGAGACACCGAGCAGATTCTTCAACTTGACCGTCTGCACTTCCCGGTCGCCGCGCACCAGGGCGGCCACGATCTCGTCATCTGCCAGAAAGAGCATGGTTTTGATGATGTCCTGCTCAGCCACATTCAGAAATTCGGCTACTTTGGCCACTTTTTTCATGCCCGGCGTGGCCACCTTGGCCAGGGGCTGCAGAGGTGTGTTGTTCTCCTCAGCAGGTGCCAAGGCCACCGCCGCCTTTTCCATGTTGGCGGCATAGGAGCAGTCATTGCAGATAACCAGCGTGTCCTCACCGGTGTCAGCGAGCACCATGAACTCATGGGAGAACGAACCGCCGATGGAACCGCTGTCCGCGTCCACGGCACGGAACTCCAGCCCGCACCGCTCAAAGATGCGATGGTAGGCCTGACGCATAAGCTCATAGCTGCGGCTGGCGCCCGCGTCGTCCACATCAAAGGAGTAGGCATCCTTCATGATGAACTCGCGGCCGCGCATCAACCCGAAACGGGGACGGATCTCGTCGCGGAACTTGGTCTGGATCTGGTAGATATTGATGGGCAGCTGGCGGTAGGAGCGCAGCTCGCGGCGGGCGATGTCCGTGGCCACCTCCTCGTGGGTGGGCCCCAGGCAGTAATCACGGTCATGACGGTCCCGGAAACGGAGCAGTTCCGGGCCATATTTCTTCCAGCGGCCCGACTCCTCCCACAGATCACCGGGCTGCACCATGGGCATGAGGATTTCCTGGGCGCCGGCGCGGTTCATCTCCTGACGCACGATCTCG
>DAIODL010000222.1:0-3773 GCA_036746815.1 Desulfobulbus sp. | reverse complement strand
GAAGCGGCCAGTTTTTGAGGCATTAATGTCTAAAGAAGATGTTGAGGCTATAGAGAAAAATTACCATGAGACATGGGGCGTCAATCGTCGTTTAATGAACATCATTCTTTCTTCTTCCAGTGAAGAACTATTACAGCGCCACCAGGAAGATGCAGATGCCCCCGAAAACCTGCTCCAGTCGATTGAGCTTATTGCAGAATATAGGGATCACCTTGAAGCAGGCGTAAAAGCGGCAAAGGCCACTCTCGCCCGGTTGATAACAATGGCCGCTTATATCGACAATTACCAGAATAAAAAAAATCATTTGCAAAACGATACAAAGCAGCAAACACCGTCCCTGGAAAACAGCGACCATTGCGCTGAACCAGTCAACGCCAGCGATATTGCCGACGGCATAATCATGGTTGATATTGCCCTGGAACACATCCGCGCCCAGCGGGGCAAAAAGAATGCAGCAAAGGCAGGAAAGTCACGTGACCAGGGCGAAGCAGTCACACAAGCCTTAATGGTTTCCAAAGCGCTCATGATTAACTTTCACAAACTGGCCCAGCAGGAAGAGCAACGCAAACAGGAATCTATCCAGGATGCAGCAACGGAAACCGAGAATATTTTGCAAGGATTGCGTCCAATGTACACTTTAAAAGGGGAACACCTGGAAGAACCAAGTGGGCCCCTTGAGGAACTCGAAGCGGTTGTTTCTCTGCTCTTAGCCAGCCTGGATGAAGATACCTGTGAATTACGGGTATCTCCTGATAAACTTTCCTGGTCGCTTGTCCTTATGTCCGACCTGATTGATAAAGCAAAAAAACGGGCCTATGGGTATCAAAATCATTGTTACGATCTTTACCGCACTTTTGAATCCAGGATCAAAAGCGCTAACCTCGCGTGCTGTACCCCTCAAAGTAGTGACACCAGCGAGCACTAAAGGTGACTACTATTTGTCAGCGCACAATGGGGAAAAAATCCATTTGCAAAACGCTACCCCTTGAGGGTAAAAACCTGGTTATACAATCAGGGACCGGAATTACCTACCGGTGCATAAACCGGGTACAAAACAGGGTATTTTGAGAAAACACATTTTTCATTTAGCACATAACCTGCTATAATAAAATAATAAATGCAATTTAATTTGTGTCTTCTCTTCGCACCATCTGTTTATTCCGAATCTCTCCGGAGATTCGTCAACCCCGATAACCCGCAAGGTTTTCGGGGTTTTTTTATTGCCGGTCGGAACGACCTCCAGACAGACTGCATTCTTTTCTTCAGCCCGATCAATTCCCATGCAGCTGCGAACCCTGCTTGCCAGACATTTCCCGGACATCAATCCTGAAGATTTACCTGGCGGCTATGACCAGGTGGGCGACATCGCCGTTCTTGGCATGCCAGTGGGCATGATTCCCCTGGCCGCGCAGTTCGGGGATCTGCTGCTTGCCCAAGCGCCGACGATAAAAGTGGTAGCCAGACGCTGTGGGGAATATAGCGGGGAATACCGCGTGCTGCCGCTTGCGGTGGTGGCCGGAGAACAGCGGCTGACTACCGTGCACAGGGAAAACGGAGTGGTGCTCACGCTTGATCTGGCGAGTGTCTATTTCTCGGTGCGCTCGGCCCATGAACGGGCACGAATTGCCGCATTGGTCAGGCCGGGGGAGCGGGTCTGTGTACTCTGCTCCGGAGTGGGTCCCTTTCCCCTTATCATTGCCCGCCACAGTGAGGCGGCCTGTGTGATCGGCATCGAGAAAAATCCCGTGGCCCATGCCTATGCGCTGAGAAATCTGGCCGCCAACCGCAAACTGCGCAGCGTGTATTTTTACGAGGGTGATGCGGCGCAGGTGCTCCCGGATCTGCACCAGATGTTTGACCGCATCCTGATTGTGCTTCCCTATGGCGGCAAAGCCCTCCTCTCCTGTGCTCTCCAGGCTCTGAAGCCCGAGGGTACGCTCCATTTTTACGATATGCAGCCGCTTGATGGCGGGGATATACTCAAAAAAGTTACCACCGCAGCACACCTTGCAGGACGGCGCGTCCGCTCATCACAGATGCACCGCTGTGGCCACTGCGGCCCAAAACTCTACCGCATCTGCCTGGACGCGGTGACCGGCGCCTGAGAGCCCTCCGCATTCAGGACTTGCGGCAAGTTGTCCGCACGCTTATGTTCCGGACACTATAAATTCCCGGGTACAAGCAGAACCCGTATTGTGGAGAACACCCTATGAACACCACTGGTACAGTAAAAAAACAAACCATGTATCTCGCGGTGCTGGCAGCGCTCATCCTGGGCTTTGTCGGCGGCGTAGCCTATAGTGTATATCGCTCGCCGTCGGCCGGTAACCCGCAGCTCTCGGCGCAACAGCAGCAGGTTGCCGCAACCATCACTGCGCTTGAGCAGGCAGCCGAAAAAAATCCCAAAGACTCTGCGGTGTGGGTACAGCTCGGGCATGCCTATTTTGATACGGATCAGCCGGCGAAGGCCATTGATGCCTATAACAAGGCCTTGCAGCTGCAGCCAGGTGATGTCGGAGTCATGACCGATCTGGGGGTTATGTATCATCAGGAAAAGCAGGACAAAAAAGCCATCGAACTCTTTGACAAGGTGCTCGCCATCAACCCCGAGCATGAGCAGGCCCGTTTCAACAAAGGGGTGGTACTGCTCACAGGCATGAACGACCGTAAGGGTGCCATTGAGCAGTGGAAAATCCTTGTTAAACAGCATCCCATGGCAGCAGCCCCCACCGGAGCCATGGTTTCAGACCTGATCGACCAATTGGAGAAAGAAGGACAGCAGTGACAAGCCGGTTGCAGCACTGCCGGAAAAATCTTTTTCTCCTGAAAGCTCCGTCATAATTGATGGTACGGGCGGGTTTCCCGCTTGACAGGTAAAACTCATTTCAATATATTTAATTCTTTTTGTGCAATTTTCCTACATCCCTATGAAAATGAGGAAATAAGCTGCTGCAAAGCACAATCCTTACATATTATCGTCCGGTTTCGCAGAGACGATTGCATATATCATCTCCAGTAAATCGCACGGCCGTCACATCCTGAACGCATGTTAATTTCAGAGAAAGGACCATTATGAATACAATGAGTGGAGCCGAGGCCATCATCAAATGTTTGCAGGAACAAGGTGTGGACCTTGTTTTTGGCTACCCCGGTGGAGCAGTTATTGATCTGTATGACGAATTGGATAACAGCCCGATCCGGCACATCCTGGTCCGGCACGAGCAGGGTGCGGTCCATGCCGCTGACGGCTATTCCCGTGCTTCCGGCAAGGTCGGTGTAGCCATCCTCACCTCCGGACCTGGTGCCACCAACGGTGTTACCGCTATTGCCACGGCCTACTGTGATTCCATTCCCCTGGTGGTGCTCACCGGCCAGGTGCCCCGTGCTCTGATTGGCAACGATGCCTTTCAGGAGGTCGACATTGTCGGCATCACCCGGCCCTGCACCAAACACAACTACCTGGTCAACGATCCCAAAGAACTGGTACGGACACTGCGCGAGGCCTTCTACCTGGCTGCTTCCGGACGGCCCGGCCCGGTGCTGGTGGATCTGCCTAAAGACGTTGTCAATGCGCAGATCACCTATCCCGCACCGGAAGTCATCAAGATGCGGACCTATCAGCCCAACACCAATCCGCATCCAGGGCAGGTGGAAAAAGCCTGTCGGGCCATGCTTAAAGCTAAAAAACCGGTTTTGTATGTTGGTGGCGGTGTCATTCTTGCCAACGCCAACGAAGAACTGACCAAGCTGGCGCGGCGGCTGAACATCCCGGT
>DAIODL010000221.1:0-3779 GCA_036746815.1 Desulfobulbus sp. | reverse complement strand
GAGGTGCCGACCGGCACGGCTACGGCAGCCGCAAATAACAATTTGGGGTTGGAGCGGTAACCGGGATAGGCCAGGATAAAAAATCCTATCAGCATCATCAGGTTTTCCAGAAGGAACATGTTGCCCAGGAAAGTTCCGGAAAAGGCATTGCTCATCTGGCCGCGCATAAAAATATTCTGGAACCGGATGATGAGATAAAACCCGAGTACCCACGCCATGATACGGGCGATCTTAATGAGCATGGAGGTTTCATCCGCAAGTTTGTACACGCGTGAGGAAATGGAGGATTCAAACACCACCATGGCAAACCCCATAAGTACCGCTGTCAGGAGAAAAAGCAGCGGCAACGCCGAGGTATGCCACAGCGGCGAAAGCTTGAAACCGGCCATGAGCATCATCGTACCCAGAGAGGACTGGTGCATGGTCGGCAGGAGCACGCCTAATGCAATCACCGCGAAAATGACCTTGTTCAGTTTTTTCCCGGCCTTGTCAAAGCCCCATTTGGTCAAAAAGGCCGGGGTGAACTCGATCCACAGTACAAAAATATAGGTGCAGATGCACATGGCCACCTCGAACATGACCGAATGGAAGTTCATCTGCCAGGGCAAAAACATGTTGTACACGTTCCAGTAACGACCGATATCCAGGAACACGGACACACCGGCCAGGGTATAGCCGAACATGGAGGCTAGAAGTGCGGGCCGCACCAGCGGGTGAAACTCGCCCTTGTTCAGGATGTACACCAGCAGCGCCATGACATAGCCGCCGCAGGCAAATCCGGTACCCACGACCACGTCATAGGCGATCCAGATACCCCAGGGGAAGCCGTCGTTCATGTTGGAAATGGAGCCGATACCTAAAATAAAACGTTTCACCGTGAAATAACCGGCGATGGCAACGATCACCAGACAGATAAAAAACGTGGGCGTAAAGATTCTTCTGCCCAGCGGTTTCATTTCATCACTCATGCGTTTCCTCCTTTACCGGTGTGGAGGCAGACTGGTCTGATTCCTTTTCATTTTTATTTTTCTTTGCCATGACAATCAGACCGACCAGCACGACCAGGGGGTACACCATACCTTTATAAATGGCGTACTGAATACCGCTGGCCATGGAAACGAAGGACTCCTTGGGAAAGGTCGGGAGCCCCAGTTTCTCAAATGGCACAGCGGACATGTACATCACCTGGGTACCGCCCAGCTCCTCATATCCATACACATGCTGCTGATAGGTGGGCGCCTTGTGCGCATGTGATTTTCCGGAATCAAGAGATGAAACCGGGAAGGAATACATCTTCCCCGGTTCCATCTGCAGACGTCTCCTGGATTCCTCCTGCAATTTGGCCACCGGTCCGAACAGGGCGGCGCCAGTGGGGCAGACGGAGCAGCAGGCGGGCATACCACCTTTTTTGATCAGGTGATTGCAGAGCTGGCATTTGACGATCTCGGGAAAGGGATCGTTCCACTTGAACTTGGGGATATTGTAGGGGCAGGCTACCTGGCAGTAGCGACAGCCGATGCACACATGTTTGTTGTAACTGACAATACCGGTTTCCTTGTCCTTGGTCAGGGCGGATACCGGGCAGGCGGTAACGCAGGAAGGATCGATACAGTGCAGACATTGCCGTTTGATAAAGGCAAAGCCATTCTCCACCTGATCCTTATGATCTCCGGTCCCGCTTGAGTACTCCTTGATGATATTCAAGGTGGAGGCGGAAAGATCCTGGGGATTATCCCACAGCCGCTGTTCCCCGTAAGGTTCCGGCGGCATGGAGTTGGCCTGTTTGCAGGCGGCCACGCAGGCGTTGCAGCCGACACACAGGGTAGAGTCATAGAGAATACCCAAGGCATCGGGAGGCAGCGCCTCAACCGTTCGCGCCTGGGCCTTCTGGCCGTCCAGGGTCAGGAGTGCCAGACCACCGGCAGCTCCTTTAATAAAATCACGCCTCTTTATCTTCATTTTCAGGCCCCTTCTTTCCAATCTTGGAGGTGAAGACCGCCCCCGCGCCAATGGCCGCGCCGCCAAGACCGGCCATCAGTGCCGCTGAACCGGCGGAGATGCCCTCGCCACGCTCAGCGGTGATGGGCGCGTGCCCCGCGCTGGGCGCCATCTGCAGAATCGGACTGGTGGCGAACTGGGGCATGCTGAAACCAACGCCCTTCTGTGCGCAGCCAAAGCAGGGATGTCCCACAGCCACCGGCCAGCATCCCGAACCCGCGTCACCGAACTGGCAGGTGGAACAGTTGGCATAGGTGACCGGGCCCTTGCAGCCCAAATAATAGAGGCAATAGCCCTTGCGGTGCCCTTCGTCGCCAAAGGCGCGGGCAAAACGGCCGTTGTCGAAATGAGGCCTCCGCTCGCAGTTTTCATGAATAAGACGACCATAGGCGAACTTGGGCCGATTTTCCGCATCCAGGGCAGGAAATTTATTGAAGGTCAACAGATGGATGACGGTGGACAGCAGGTTGTAGGGGTTGGGCGGACAACCGGGCACGGTGACCACCAGTTTGTCCTTCAGCACCACCGGCACACCGACGCACTCGGTGGGGTTGGGGTCCATGGCGGCAACACCGCCCCAGGAGGCGCAGGAACCAACCGCAATGACCGCACCTGCTTTGGGCCCAATCTCCCTGACCATGTCCACAAAATTTTTCCCGCCCACACGGCAGTAAATACCACCGTCTTTCAGGGGCACGGCCCCCTCAACCACCAGCACAAACTTGCCGTAATTGGCCTCGATGGTCTGTTCCAGAGACGCTTCCGCCTGTGCACCGGCACCGGCACACAGGGTTTCGTGATAGTCCAGAGAAATCAGGTCCAGAATCAATTTTTCCAGCGTGGGATGGTTGGTACGGAGCAGGGACATGGAACATCCGGTACATTCCGATCCGTGCAGCCAGATGACCGGCGGCCGCGATGGACTGGTGATGGCATGGGCAATGTCCGCCGCCGCAGTGCCGGGCAGAGCCAGACTGGCGGCCACCGCTGAACAAAACTTCATGAAATCCCGGCGAGAAACTCCCCCAAGCCGCTTTCGCACTGCGTCAAATTGTTGCTGTTGCATACACTCTCCCCTTTGATAGCGGCCAAGGACGCTATCCACCTATTTTCCTGAAAAGCCCTTTCATTGTTTACAGGACTGCCCCACATCCGTTCCCTGCGGATGACTGAGACAACCCGCCAGTACCTCACGTTCACGGTCGGAAATATCCGCACCAAGCTTCACCATGGCAGCCAACGTATCCTGCCACTGCCTCTTACTTGCCCCAACTTTTGCACAACTGGTTGAGAGAGAATGACACTTAATACACTTGGTCTGCAGCAAAGTGTGACAGGAACCCCCAGGCCGACACGCGGAAAGTGCCAGCAGCATAACAGCTCCAAGCAACAACCCAAAACTACAATCAGCACAATTATCCAGAATTATAACAAAAAAATTCAACATTGTCTTTTTGATACGCCGATCCATACGTGCCTTTTTCCAGAATCGCAACGAGATGCAGAGGTCTTTCTGAATGAAATTCAATAACACATTTTGCATATTTTGCATATAATTTTGCAAAATAAATTTATTATTCTTATACCCATTTGCACAGCCCAATTGCATAGATTCCGCATAAATTCCAGACAAGACCAAATTGCATAAAGGTCAACCTTTTGGATTGATTTACCCATCGAAAACCATGCCGCAGATGCAAGACAAGGGCACTCAGGCCTAAAAAATAGTTATTTTCCCCCTTTATTTCCATTTAAAGTTATTTTCCCCCTTTATTTCAGTT
>DAIODL010000220.1:0-3814 GCA_036746815.1 Desulfobulbus sp. | reverse complement strand
ACCGCGAGGAAGGTAAATATGCGGAAACCCTGTACCAGGTGCTGGAAACAGGTGAGCTGTACACGCTGGTGGAGCTACAGCTGATGACTGCCCGCAAGAACCAGCTGCGTGTGCATCTGGCGGACCTGGGCCACCCGGTGGCGGGCGACAGGAAATACGGCGCACAGGCCGACCCCATCAAACGGCTGGCCGTGCATGCCAACTCTCTCGTCTTCCCGCATCCGGTGAGTGGTGAGACGCTTCATTTCGCGGCAACCATTCCCCCCAATTTTTATTCACTGTTGAAAGCGAGCGGCAAAAAAAAGTCCTGACCCAAACCGTTTCTTTACCAAAGCTCTCAATCCCTTATTCTCTGCCTATCCGCACGGTAGCATATCAAGGCGGCCGCCGGTTGCATGGCCAACAGCAATTGACAGCGGCAGTCTGTGCCGCTAGAGTGTCGCCTCAAAAATAAAATTCGAACCAACAATACCTCAAAACTGTGCCGGCCTCTCCTGCCGGCAAGAGCCAATTGCACAGCGTTGTACGCATGCCGTCGGCCTACCTGCCTTTCCATCCCAGAGACAAGGACTTCCTGCTGATGTATATATTCTTTGGCCTGTACCTCTTCTTTCTTCTCTTGATTCTTCTGTACAATCTGCTGCAGCTCAATCTGCTGGTGCACTATCTGTTCCGCAAGAAAGTTGCACCGCCTCCTCCACTGGCAGATGACGAACACCCTTTTGTCACCATCCAGCTGCCGCTTTTTAACGAGCCCTTTGTGGTGGAACGGTTGATCGACAACATCGCGACCATGGACTACCCGCGCGACCGCTTTGAAGTACAGCTGCTGGATGATTCCACCGACGAGACACCCGAGCTGAGCAGGAAAAAGGCCGAATTTTACAGGGCCCGGGGGCTGGACATCCAGGTGATTCAGCGCGCTGACCGCCAGGGCTTCAAGGCCGGTGCCCTGGCCGAGGGACTCAAAACAGCCAAGGGTGAGTTCGTAGCCGTCTTTGATGCCGATTTTCTTCCAGACCCGCAGTTCCTCAACCGTACCCTGCCCTATTTCCGTGAACCACGGGTGGGCGTGGTGCAGACCCGCTGGACGCATCTCAACGATGACTACTCCATTTTCACCAAGCTCCAGGCCCTGCAGTTGAATGTGCATTTCACGGTCGAGCAGGTGGGCCGCAAGAGCGCAGGCCATTTCCTGCAGTTTAACGGCACCGCAGGTATCTGGCGCAAGGAAACCATCGCAGATGCAGGCGGCTGGCAGGCGGACACTCTTACCGAGGATCTGGACTTAAGCATCCGCGCACAACTGAAGAAGTGGGAGATTGTATATCTGGAGGACATGGAATCGCCCGCCGAAGTGCCCATGGAGATGAACGGCATCAAATCGCAACAGTTCCGCTGGATGAAGGGTGGCGCGGAAAACGCGCGCATGCTCACCGGCAGGGTCTGGAAAAGCAACCTGGGGTTCATGACCAAGGTGCACGCCACTGCCCACCTGGCCAACAGCTCGGTGTTCCTGGCGGTATTCATGCTGGCGCTCACCAGTTTGCCGATCATCCCCTATCTGAACCAAATACCGGGCGTCATCCCCTATCTGGGGTTATCGCTTCTGGGGCTGGTGGGCGTCACTGCTGTGTACTTCTACGCCAACCTGCATCTGCTGCCGCGGCCATGGAAAACAAAGCGCGTGCTCGAATTGATCGTTGATTTTCCGCTGCTGTTGACCATGTCCATGGGGCTCAGTTTCCACAACTCCGTGGCCGTGGTCGAGGGGTGGATGGGCATCCGCTCCTCCTTTGTGCGCACGCCCAAATACAACATCATCGGGCAAAAGAAAAATACCGCAGCAGACCAGCAGAAAAACCCCATCAGCAACATGGTGATTATCGAGGGGCTGCTCTGCCTGCTCTTCATCGGCGGCATGGCCATGGCCGTATACTACAACCAGTACGCCTTTTTCCTTTTCCACTTCATGCTGGCCGCAGGCTTTGGCACTGTGTTCGTGGTCTCCTGGCGGGATCGCTGAGCGCCAGTGCCATCAGGTAGGGCAGATTATTTTCCCCGCCCTTCAATAGTGAGGAAGTTGAGGGTGGAGTGCACGGTGAACAGCGGGAAAAAGAGCGCCATAAAAAAAATATTCAGCACCGGCACCATGCTGATCAGGGCGGGGAACAGCCCCAACCGAAAGGACTGCGCGGAATGAAAACGCAGCCATCTGATTTTGCGGCCCAGGCTCCAGCGGTAACGTGAAGATGGGTAGTCGATGAACATCAACGTTGAATAAAAGGCGTACAGGCAGAACACCGCAGCCTGCCCCACCACGGGGAGAAAATTCAGCAGCAGCGCCAGCACCGCGATCAGGATGCCAAAGACGCCGATTTTAATTCCCTCCCACAAGTCCAGCAGGGCGCCACGTGCACTGATCTGCGCCTCGCCCTTCCCGGCCTCCGGGCTGTAGCTGTTGCCTGCCCAGTTGCTGAGATACACATAGCCGGGCGTGGTCAGACTGTAGGCAACCGAGAAGGCCAGATAAAAGGCCACCACCCTTGTCAGCAGCATATACGTCCATTTCAACCCGACCCAGCCCCACATAATCGGCCACTGCCACCACTTCTCTGTTGCCGGCGCCGTGGTGAAAAAAGAGCCGGTGAGATGCTGGGTCCAGTCCACGGTGAGCAGGTAACCGCCCCAGGTGAGCGCACCAGTGAGCACCACCAGCAGCAGGCTCCAGCCGATCAGTCGCGGATGCTTGAAGAGAAAACCAAAGGAATACCCAAGCGGTACCCAGGAAGAAGCGGCACTCTGCTGCCCTTGTTGCGAAGTTTCCATATTATTATCAGTAACCTATGATGGATTTACAAAGAGATAACCAACAGCTTCCGCGCATTATACACGCGGCAGGCATTCCTCACCACCGTGCAGTCCACAGCGGATGAAGTATCTCTATTTTTTAGTGCGATCCTGCCCGCCGGGCAGGAAAAAAACTTATCAGCCCTGATAGGCGCAACTGATCGTGTCCGTGAGCTCGCAGCTCAGACCATGCTGCCGGAGCATACCAACAATGCCCAGCACCTGCCGGTGCTCCGCTACATCCACTGAGGCCATGTCATCTACTTCGTGCACGGTGAAGCCGCCGTGTTTGAGCACATTCAGGGCCTCAGCCAGATGACTCACCACCAGCCCCAGCCGTGAAAAATCGTTCATGTAAAAGAGCGGCCAGTCCTGATGACAAGCCACGGGTTTTCCTTTTTCCATCATCGACAGTTTGCCCATGGTTTTCCTCCGTACAGATTCGCGGTCAAATACATCAAATAAGATACCAAGGCGGTATTATGGGAAAAATATTTCCCCTTACGCATCCGCATGCTACAGTGGCGAAGCAGTTTCCGGCGCCAGACAGCGTGACCGAAGCCTGTTGGTATTTTGTCCGTAATTGTTCTTACCCCATATTGTACCCGCATTGAAGGAGACATGCATGCCGGTTTTGAAAGACCCCCGCATATTTTTTGCCGCGGAACGTACCCTGCTCGCCTGGACCCGCACTTCACTCACTCTCATGGGATTTGGTTTTGTGGTGGAACGCTTCGGTCTTTTTCTTGCAGCCTTCATGCACCAACACGCGGAAGCGGTGCACAGAAGCCCCTCCTTCTGGATCGGGCTCTCCTTCATTCTGCTCGGTTCGCTGACCTCAGCAACCGCAGTGTGGCAGTACCGGCGCCTGGTACGCATGCTCGATCCCCAGGATATTCCCGCAGGCTACACCATCGGTCTGGGCGCCTGGGCCAACCAGCTGGTGGCGCTGCTGGGGCTGGCG
>DAIODL010000219.1:0-3821 GCA_036746815.1 Desulfobulbus sp. | reverse complement strand
CGCATGCGCAAGAAGCGGTAAACCACTTTCTTTACAGCATCGTTGACAACGAACCAAACCAGTGCATATCCCCACATCAACAACGCATATCCCCAGCCTATTGGTGTAATAAAAAAACCATATACAGTAATGAATGTGCCGAGGATTTCCGTGCCGAAAGTTGCGATGAGCAGGAGTGGTGCGGGGTAGGGTCTTTGCCAGAACCAGCCTTCGGTGCGGGTAATGTACAGTGTGCTGTGGCCGGCCACGATCAGCTTGAGGAAGAGCATGGATTGAATCATCGGTTCAGCAATGTTATTTTCTTTAAGAATGAAAAATAACAAAAAGGACGCGATTACACCCATAACACCAAGGACGCTGGAAACGGTAAGCAATTCCGGCATATTCCAACGCACCGGTTCCGGGCTAACCCGGGTGTTGTCATAGGCAATTGCCAGAATGGGCAGATCATTGAGCAGGGCCAGCAGGATAATCATCAATGCCGTGATGGGATAAAAATTAAACACCACGATGCTGAGCGTCATAAACAAGATAATGCGAATGGTTTCCGTAATTCGAAAGATCGAATAACTCTTCATCCGCTCAAAGGTGATACGCGCCTGTTTTATGGCATCATTAATGACACTGAGGCCCGGCGCAGTGAGGATGATATCCGCTGCTGCACGTGCGGCATCGGTGGAATTGGAAACGGCAATACCGCAGTCGGCCTTTTTCAATGCCGGTGCATCGTTGACGCCATCGCCTGTCATGGCAACAATGTGTCCGCCTTTTTGCAGGATATCGACAATGTGATATTTGTCCTCGGGCACCACTTCCGCAAAGATATTAATAGACTCGATCATATCAACGATAGCTGATTCGTGGATATGGAGGAATTCCTTTTCCAGCAGACGGATGTCGTACATTTCAGCGACACTTTGCATTACCTCATCCGCAAACTGTCTGGCCGCTTTTTGCGATACTTCCGGTTTGAGGTGTTGGTAAACCGCTGCCGACAACACCGAAGCCAGCGCCAGGAGCTCGTTGCCGCTGCTGCCTGAAAGTTGTTCGGCACGCAGGCAGCGCGGCTCCAGGCCCAACAGCTGGCCGATTTCCCGAGCAATGGCCAAGTTGTCACCGGTCACCATCTTCACTTCCACGTGGTTACGCTGCATCTCGGCAATAACCTGACTGGCGTCCTCACGCGGTGGATCATAAAGCGGTATCAGTCCTATCAGTTCCAGCGGAGTGTCACCTCGTTTACGTCCCACCGCCAGGGTGCGATACCCTTTTCCTGCCAGATGGTCGACCTTCTGGTTGATAATCTTCCTTTCTTCGTCCGAAAGTTCCGTCATATTCAGCAATACCTGTGCGGCGCCTTTTACAGCAACAAAACGCTCGCCATCCTTCTCAATCTCCGCTTCGGTTCGCTTGCGAATCGGATCAAAGGGGGTAAAAGAAAGTTGCCGGTAGGATTGCCAGTCTATATCCGGTTGCTTTTCTTTCAGGTGCTGAAAGATAGGCACTTCAATAGGATCCTGGTTGTCGATCTTGGAAGCCAGTATAGCGAGAAGAAACAAATCACTTTCTGTTTGCCCCGGGAGGACAAAGGGATCGGCAACCTGCATCTTATTTTGTGTAAGGGTTCCGGTCTTGTCGGAGCAGAACACCCCAACCCCGGCCAGTTCTTCTATGGCTGTGAGCCGTGAAACTATTGCTTGCCGGCGCGCCAGATTAATAGCGCCAACAGCCATGGTAACGGATAACACCGCCGGTAACGCAACAGGAATTGCTGCAACGGTAAGAACCAGAGAGAAACGTGCGATCTCGATAAGCTGCTCGTGTCTGAACAGAGACACCATAACAATTATCACAACCAGGGTGACGGTGATCATAATCAGGAAATCACCGATACGAATCACCATTTTCTGGAAGTGGCTGCGCTCCTCCAATGAGGCCTTGGCGACAAGGGCGACCACGGTGTGAAAATTGGTCTGTTGGCCGGTGTTCACCACGATTGCCAGCATCTCCCCCTGCTTGACAATGGTACTGGCATAGGCCAGCTCATCGACTTTCCTCGTTACCGGCAGGGACTCGCCGGTCATAGCCGATTGATCAATCGCTAAATAGTCTCCCTGGAGTAACTGCACATCGGCTGGAATGATATTGCCAATGCGCAATTTGATAATATCGCCGGGAACCAGTTCACGTGCCGGGATTTTTTTGAACTCACTCTTACGGAATACGAGGGTTTCTGCGTTAAGACGTTGTTTGAGGCTTTTTAATGCATTGAGAGCACGGTGTTCCTGAAAAAAATCCAGTCCCGCGTTAATCAGCAGCATGATGCTGATGATAATGAAATCATCCCATTTCTGAACCACTGCGGAGAGTATCGCCGCAACTTCGATCATCCACGGGATTGGTCCCCAGAAACGGCGAAAAAGGCGATGCCAGAGAGGCTCTTCTTTTTCCTCAACTTCATTATACCCATATTGCTGCAAACGTTTCTGCGCTTCATCTTCTGACAGACCGGTGGCAACATCCACCTTCAATTCGTCAGCAGTCTCCCGAACAGTCTGTTTCTTATAGTCGTTCGTGTGTTTAGAACTCATAAGCAGAACCTCCTCAGCAGAAAAAGGAGACGCATCTGTGTTTCATTCTGTTCAGATGTGTTGTTATCAAGATACTCCGTGCAATTGCCGCCGCAAGTGGAAAGCGAGCCCTGTCAAGGCCAATGCCGCAAAGGCCGCCCCTGCGTAAAAAGTGAATTGTGCACCGAAACGGCTCCACAGCAGCCCTGCGACACCACTGGCCGCCAGTACGGCGCATCCGCTGACCAGGTTGAAAAAACCATAGGCCGTGCCTCTTAGATCTTCAGGCGCTGCATCTGCGACCATGGTGGCAAGCAACCCCTGAGTCATTCCCATATGAAGCCCCCACAAGGCAACCCCGAGATTGACGGTAAGCCAGTGGCCGCTTGCAGCCAGTACCAGATCGGCTGCGATCAGGACAAGCAATCCCAATGAGAGCAGCGTGCCATGGTTCATGCGATCCGCAAGTTTGCCGAAGGGATAGGCGGATCCTGAATAAACCAGATTCATGCAGACCATGACCAGCGGCACGTAGGCGACCGGAATTCCACCCTGCTGGGCGCGGAGCACGAGGAATGCTTCGCTGAATCGTGCCAGCGTAAAGACCGCGCCAATGCCGACCACCCACCAGTATGCTGAACTAAGGCGTTTGAGATTGTCACGGCAAATGGGATTGACGCGTTTTGCATCAACAGGCCGTTCCGGTTCATGTACGCCGCATATCAGCAAGGCAACGGCTGCTATGCCAGGGATGAGGGCCACCCAGAAGACGGCACGGAACTGGTCATGCCAGAGTATCATCAGACCAACCGCCAGCAGCGGGCCAAGGAGCGCTCCCACTGTATCCAGGGCCTGGCGGAGGCCAAACGCAGATCCACGCATTTCGGGTGGTGTCTGATCGGCCACCAGTGCATCACGCGGAGCATCCCGAATCCCTTTGCCAACGCGGTCCAGCATACGTGCTGTAAAGACGATGGCAACGGACGGTGCGATGGCAAAGAGTGGCTTGGTAAGTGCTCCCAGAGCGTAGCCGAAAACAGCCAGGGCCTTGCGTTTGCCCAGATAGTCGCTGAGCGTCCCGGAAAACACCTTGATAATAAGGGCGGTGGACTCGGCCAGTCCTTCGATCAGGCCGACAACAAACGTGCTCGCGCCCAGTGTGCCAACCAGAAACAAGGGAAGCAAACTGTGGATCATCTCAGACGAGATGTCCATGAACATGCTTACCAGGCCGAGAACCCAAATACTGAT
>DAIODL010000218.1:0-3833 GCA_036746815.1 Desulfobulbus sp. | reverse complement strand
AATGTGAACAGGTGTTGGCGCAAAAGATGGGAAGAGCGTTCCCATCCATTTTGCTGCAAGAGCGCCCCCAATCATGGCGCAGGTCACCAGCACCAGCAGGTGATGTGTGCACCAGGAACCCGGGCCCCGCAGCATCAGCCGCTCCGCCCTGGTTTTGCAAGCAGGCCGGCGATAACCCGCAGGTGTTCTGCCACCACGCCCCGGTGGGCTGTCACCCAGTCGGCGGCCCGTTCTCCCATGGCCGCAAGCGCCGCGGGATCAGCCAGGATGGCTGCCATCTGCAGGTAGAGTTCTTTCTGGTTATGAACCAGTGTGAGTGCGCCGGCATCCCGCAGACTTTCCATGATCTCCTGAAAATCCTCGTTATGCGGCCCCACCAGCACCGGCACGCCCATGGCCGCCGGTTCAATGGGGTTGTGTCCGCCAAAGGGTTCCAGGCTGCCGCCCACAAAGGTTACGTCCGCCATCTGGTAACAGGCAGCCAGCTCGCCAATGGTATCAAGGAGCAGCAGCGGGCCAGGCGTGTGCATGTCGGTGGTGCGCAGCCGGAAATGCAGGTTCTGTGTGGCGGCGTAGGCGGCCACCTCACCAGATCGCTCGATATTGCGCGGGGCCAGAAGAAGCTGCAAATTTGGAAATTGCGCGTGCAGCGACAGATAGGCTGCAAGAATCGGTGCTTCCTCGCCCGGATGGGTAGATCCGCAGATCCACAGCGGCGCGTCCGGGGCAAAGCCATAATTTTTTTTCAGCACTTCTTTGGACTGCCCGGCAGCAGCATCCGGCTGGCTGTTTCTGGTGTCGCATTTAAGGTTACCCAGAGTGAGCACGCGCTTCCTGCTCAGACCGAGGGCGCACATTTTTTCGGCATCATGCCCGCTCTGCATGGAAAGCAGACTGAAGCAGGCAAACATGGGGCGGAATAAAAAGGAAAAACGCTGGTATTTGCGTGCGGACTGCTCAGAAATACGTCCATTAACGAGCATGGCCGGGATATGGCGCTGGCGCAGACAGCCCAGCCAGTGCGGCCAGAAATCCGTTTCCACCTGGATAAAGAGATCCGGCTTTATGCAGTGGATGAAGTAGGGCACCACCGGGCCCAGGTCAAGGGGCGCGTCAATGCGGTGGTTCACCAGCTGTTTCATCAGGGTGTCCGCCACCCTGGCACCGGCCCTGGTGGTGGCGGAAAAAATCAGGCAGGCGTCAGGCCATTTTTCCCGCAGACTTCGCACCAGGGGCAGGGCTGAAGTCACCTCGCCCACGGACAGGGCATGTATCCAGATGACCGGGCCTGTTCTCGGTTTCCGGCCAAGTTTCCTCCGTAGTCCCCAGCCCAGGCGCGGCAGCAGGCGGGCACGGTATTTGTCTTTCAACAGCCACAATGGTGCCAGCGGGACCAGGCAGAACAGCACCAGGCTGGATAACAGACGGTACATCCACAGAAAAAGCAGCATGAACACAGGCCTTCAGTAATCGTTTGCGACAAGAGTGCACCTGGCACCACATTTTTGATACCAGGATTTCACCATCCTGTCGAAGAAAGTTGCGGTGAGGTTATCGATCATTGCTGGCATCTGTTCGCTTAATTTTTTGTTGGTCAGAACATTTGTTTTTATTTGCTGCTATTTTTTTTGATTTGTTTCATAAAAAAATAAAAATTATGAATTTTGTTCTTGAGAGGGTGATGGTGGAGCGGTATATGCTTTTATTCTCTTGAGGAGAAAGAACGACAGCAAAAGTCAGGGTGTGCGCGATGGAAAAACTCGATGCAATCAGCTTACAGATTCTGCATATTCTGCAGGAAAAGGCACGCATCCCCAATGTCGAGGTGGCTCGTCAGGTAGAAATGGCGCCCTCAGCCGTGCTGGAGCGTATCCGCAAAATGGAGCGTCAGGGCATTATCGACGGCTATGAAGTGCGGCTCAATCCCGAGCAGTTTGACCGCCGCCAGATCGCCTTTGTCGAGGTGCGTACCCGGCTGGTGGGGGATGATCCGCACGTTGGCGAGGCCCTGGCAGCCATCCCCGAAGTGCAGGAGGTGCATTATGTGGCCGGCAATGACGGCTACCTGGTCAAGTTGCGGGTGGCGGACACCCGTGAGCTGGCGCTCCTGATCCGCGAAAAAATCGGCGTGATCGATGCGGTGGTCTCCACCCGCACCGCCACGGTGCTGCAAACCTATAAGGAAACTGCGCGGATTCCCATCCGCGGATAAATACACGAGGAAATTCCCATGCCCATGTCGCAAGCGTTCAAAGATCGTCTTTTCCCGCATCTTCCCGCCATTGTGGCCCATTATGGCACGCCGTTTCATATCTACGACGAGGCCGGCATCCGCGAAACCGGGCGCCAGCTGCGTGCGGCCTTTTCCGGGCTGCCCGCTTTCCGCGAATACTATGCGGTGAAGGCGCTGCCCAACCCGGCCATCCTTGCCATCATGCGGGACATGGGCTTTGGTTTTGACTGCAGCTCCATCGCCGAGCTGGTTTTGGCCCGGCAGACTGGCGCGCGCGCGGAGGATATCATGTTCACCTCCAATAACACCAGTCCTGAGGATTTTCAGGCGGCTGCCGCGGATGGCGGGTGCGTGCTCAACCTGGATGACATCAACCTCATTGACAAGGTGCCGGCGATGCCGGAGCTCATCTGCTTCCGTTATAACCCCGGCTCCAAACGCACGGGCAACGACATCATCGGCAAGCCCGAAGAGGCCAAGTACGGGGTGAGCACGGACCAGATTATTGAGGCGTACCGGCGGGCGCAGGCCAAGGGTGCGAAGCGCTTTGGCCTACACACCATGCTGGCCTCAAATGAGCTGAACTATACCTATATGGTGCAGACCGCAGCCATGCTGCTGGAACTGGCCGCGGAGATTCACGCGGCCCTGGGCATTACCTTTGAGTTCCTTAATATCGGCGGAGGGCTGGGCATTCCCTACCGGCCGGAGCAGCAGGCCCTTGATCTTACGGCCATGGGCAGGGAAATCACCGACCTGTTCCTGCAATTTCAGCAAAAGCACGGATACTGCCCGGCGCTGTTGATGGAGAGTGGCCGCTTCATGACCGGGCCGCACGGGGTGCTGGTGGTGCGCGCCATTAACCGCAAGGACATCTACCGTACCTACATCGGCGTGGATGCCTGTATGTCTGCCCTGATGCGGCCGGGCATGTACGGCGCTTATCATCACATTGACGTGCTGGGCAAAGACGGCCAGCCCACCGAAGTGGTGGATGTGGTGGGCTCGCTGTGCGAGAATAACGACAAGTTCGCGGTACAGCGCGAGCTGCCGAAGATTAAAGACGGCGATATCCTTATCATTCAGGACTCCGGCGCCCACGGCCATGCCATGGGCTTCAACTACAACGGCAAAATGCGGCCCCAGGAACTGCTCCTCTGCGAAAGCGGCACGGTGCGCCTCATCCGCCGCGAGGAAACCCTGGCTGAATATTTCGCCACCCTGCAGTTTGATGAGAAGGTGCTTTCCTTGAATAACTGTTAATTTTGGTGGAGGGGGGATGGTAAGGAAAAAAACAGCAAATGGGGATGTGCTGCAATCGCACAAGTTGAGCCGAGAGAAAATTGAAGGCTTCCTCAAGATGCAACCTCGGGAGCGGATCTGCTGGTTTGCCAGCCGCTGCGCCCTGCGGGCCTTGCCTAATCTGGCAGAAAAGGGCGATAATTTCCCTTTCTGGAAGGAGCACGCTGCCGCGCATCTTTGTGCAGTTTTCCGGGCCGTCAATGCTGGCTTCTATGTTGTTTCCTCCTCCTCCGCCACCTCCTTTGCCGCCGCCGCCGCCTGGGGCGTGGGCAAGGTGGCGCTGGGGCTGCGTTCGGAC
>DAIODL010000217.1:0-3834 GCA_036746815.1 Desulfobulbus sp. | reverse complement strand
TCTTTTTCAGCGGCTGGGGCATGGATCCAACCCCTTTCGCGACCATTGCGCCCCCTGATTCCGATCTTTTCATGGTATATGACTACCGTGAGCTGACTCCGGTGGATTTGACGCCTCTAGAGGGTTATGCCCATTGTCATCTGCTGGCCTGGTCCATGGGCGTGTGGGTGGCCGCCCATCTGCTCGCAGGCAAAGAACAGCGCTTCACCTCCCGCACCGCGGTGGGGGGAACCCTGCAGCCCATTGATGCCAAGTTGGGCATTCCGCCCCAACAGTATGCACACATGGTGGAACATTTTTCACCCGATATTCTGCACGGTTTTTATCGCAACATGTTTGATGATGAAAGCCAGCTCGAACGCTTCCTTTCCCAACGACCGCAACGGGAGATCTCTGATATACACCAGGAACTCGCGTCCTTTCGGGATGCGGTTACCCAGTTCGGCGTTCCTGTGGATATCTACCAGCAGAAATGGATCACCAGTCATGATCGCATCTTTTCCGCACGCAATCAGATGCGCGCCTGGGGAAAAGGCGAAAGTATAGTTCGTAACTGGCCGCATTTCTTTTTCTTTATGGATAACAGCTGGAATGAATTACTGTTTCTCACCGACCATTCCGTCTGAGCAAATTCTTTTTTATTGGCACGAAAAATTATTTACGGAATTGCAATAAGGAATGTTTTTTCTTACATTTTTGCGTAGAAAAATCTGGCAAAAACGCAAACATTATGGTACAAACTTGTGACTTTGAACGGAACTGTTCATGGAGTGGCCAGCATGTTCTTTGCCAAATACTGAGGTGTTGTGCCAGACAAAAACAGAAAAAATAAAAGGCTGGTTGGATTTTGCCAACCAGCCTTTATTACTCTGGCGGAGAGAGAGGGATTTGAACCCTCGGTGGAGTATAACCCCCACACTCGCTTAGCAGGCGAGCACCATCGGCCTCTCGGTCATCTCTCCGAATATCGGTTACCTTGTGGCGGAGGGAGTAGGATTCGAACCCACGGTACTTTCGTACTACGGTTTTCAAGACCGCCGCCTTAAACCACTCGGCCATCCCTCCATGACGGCAGGTAAATACCATTTAAGAGGAACACTGTCAATAAACTACTCTCTTTCATGAAAACGAATACTTTACCAACGAACTTAGCGCAGGACCAGGAATTTATCAATCTAAGCTGTCTTTATGAAATAACAAGACACTTGGCCTCGGCAACCAGTCTGCAGGATTGTCTGGAAAAAATCGTTTCCAGTCTGGCTGAGTACAAACATATGGACAGCGGCACGGTCTCTATTGTCAATCCGATTACCGGAGAGCTGGAGATTGAGGTCGCCCACGGTATCACGGCTGAGGCGAAACGGCGCGGCCGCTATAAACTGGGCGAGGGTATCACCGGCAAGGTTGTGGCCACCGGTGAACCTATTATTGTTCCGCAGATTGGTGAAGAACCATTTTTCCTGAACCGTACCCGTACCCGTGGTGATGAACGCAAAAAACGGAGTTCCTTTTTGTGCGTGCCTATCCTTGCGGCACAGCAGTCTATCGGCGCCCTCTCTATTGACAGGGAATATAAGGAGGGATTCGGGGCGCAGTCGGAAAATGATCTCCGTTTTCTCACCGTGGTGAGTGGGTTAATTTCAGAAACCGTGCAGCGTATTCAGCGGGTGAACGAAGAAAAGGAAGCGTTGCGCCAGGAAAACTCCAAATTGCGCCGTGAGCTTTCCGATAAAAACCGGATCGAGGAAATTATCGGCAACTCTTCGCGCATGCAGGAACTGTTTGACATGGTGCACCGGGTGGCGGACTCCAATGCCACGGTGCTGCTGCGTGGCGAGTCGGGAACCGGCAAAACCCTGGTCGCCAAAGCGTTGCATCATAATTCCAGCCGCGCGGATGGCCCTTTTGTGGTGGTGAACTGTTCGGCCCTGCCGGAAACGCTTCTGGAAAGTGAGCTGTTCGGGCATGAGAAAGGGGCCTTTACCGGAGCTTCCGAGGCGAAGAAAGGCCGTTTTGAGATGGCCGAAGGCGGGACACTGTTCCTCGACGAGATTGGTGAGATCAGCCCGGCGGTGCAAGTGAAACTGCTCAATGTCATTCAGGAGAGAACCTTTCAGCGGCTGGGCTCGACCAAAACCATCAAGACGGATATCCGCCTGGTGGCGGCGACCAACCGTGATCTGGAAAAGGCAGTCAAAGAGAAAACCTTTCGTGAGGATCTTTATTACCGGCTTAATGTGTTCCCGGTGTATCTGCCCCCACTTCGGGAGCGGCGCACGGATATTCTGCTGCTTGCCGAGTATTTTCTGGAGAAATATGCCAGGGAAAATCACAAGGACATTAAACGGATCTCCACGCCTGCCATTGACCTGCTGGTGCAGTACCACTGGCCGGGCAATGTCCGTGAGCTGCAGAACTGTATGGAGCGGGCAGTGTTGATCTGCGACGGTCAGGCCATCAAGTCAATTCATCTGCCGCCTTCATTGCAGAGTGCTGACAGCGTGCATTCGGCTAAACCGTTGTCTTTGGCTACAGCGGTTGAAAATTTTGAGCGCGAGCTTATTATCGAATCATTGAAGAAAAATAATGGGAATCAGACCAAGGCTGCCAAAAACCTGGAAACCAGCCTGCGCATCATCAACTACAAGATTCACAGTTATGGCATTGATCCCAAGCATTTCAAGGTGAAATGATGCGGATATTGTTGCACCTCTGCTGCGGCCCGTGCACGGTTTATCCATTGGCACGGCTCCGGCAGGAAGGTTATGAGATCAGCGGTTTTTTTCATAACCCCAATATCCATCCCTTTCAGGAATTCCGGCGCCGCATCGGCGCGGTCCGGCAGCTTTCCGAGCTGGCCGATTTCCCGGTGGAGATTGATGGCGAATACGGTCTGCGCACCTACCTGCGGCAGGTGGTAGGGCATGAAGATGCGCGCTGTCCGATCTGTTATGAAATGCGCATGGTCCGCACGGTTCAGGCTGCCGTGGCCGGCGGCTTCGACGCCTTTACCACCACGCTGCTCTATTCAAAGTACCAGAATCATCAATTGATTGTTGAGCTCTGCGAACGTCTGGCAGCCCAGCATGGCATCCATTTTCTGTACGAAGATTTTCGTGAAGGATGGCAGGAAGGGATTGATGAATCCATTCGCCTGGGGTTATATCGTCAGCCATACTGCGGCTGTATTTACAGTGAGCAGGAACGGTATGATAAGAAGTGGCGCAAGCGGCAACGGCAACAGGCAGCTTTGGCGCAGGAAAATATACAGGCGCAGGATATGGCCATACCTTTGGTGTAAGGTGCTGCGCACAGTTGCTTGGTGACTACGCCCCTGTCGTGGGGCCTGGGAGAAGGACATGGACAAAATCATTGTACTGGCGACGACCAATAAAAATAAAATCAAGGAAATGCGGGATCTGCTGAAAGCATTTCCGGTGGAGATCAAGGCACTTTCCGATTTTGGCCCTATGCCTCCGGCAATAGAGGATGGCGATACCTTTGACGAGAATGCCTATAAAAAAGCGCTGCATTATGCCAAGGTGCTTGGTGTACCTTGTCTGGCTGATGATTCCGGCCTGATGGTGGATGCCCTGGATGGCCGTCCTGGTGTTTACTCGGCCCGTTATTCCGGACCTGATGCCACGGACGCTTCCAACTGTGACAAGATTCTTGGTGAGATGGATGGCAAAAGTAACCGCACCGCCCATTTTATGTGCGTGCTTTCTCTGGCCACGCCGGCCGGTCCGGCCCTGACCTGGGAGGGTATCTGTGTCGGGGAACTGCTCACCGAGCGGCGCGGGACGTCCGGGTTTGGTTATGACCCGCTTTTCT
>DAIODL010000216.1:0-3884 GCA_036746815.1 Desulfobulbus sp. | reverse complement strand
ATCACCCTGTACCGCGTTTTAGGCATCATCACCCGGAAAAATGCATCCCTGTACCGCGCGGCACAGGCATTATGCACGTTACTGGTTCCGCCTTCATTCCAAGATTAAGCCTTTTGGCAAGGCTCCAATGCACACTGTTGTAAGCTACGCATGTTACAGGCTTGAAAATATCGGATCAGGGTTTGCTGTACTCTGCTCAATAATGTGTCGGGTGGATAGCAGCCGTTCATATCCGTCTTGCCAGCCGGCAGACCTGTCAGCAATTCCAGAGCATCAGAGGCCTGTGTTGCTGTATAGATGTGGAATTGCCCCTGACGTACAGCCTCGATAACAGAGCGGTCAAGCATGAGGTTGTGCTGATTACGGCTGGATATGAGTACTCCTTGCTGACCTGTGAGGCCGACATCCCTGCAGACCCGGAAATACCCCTCAATCTTTTCATTAATTCCTCTGACCGGGAGTATATCGCCATGCTGGTTGAGTGCGCCAGTCACGGCAATTCCCTGCTCTATCGGCACTCCGGCGAGATCGGAGATTAGAGCGATTAATTCGGCGCAGGAAGCAGTGTCACCTTCAAAACTCAAATATTCCTGTTCAAACACAATAGCGGCATTGAACGCAGGCGGCGTATTGCAGGCAAGTAATGAGCTGAGATAGTGATGCAGGATAAATCCCCCTTTATCACGTACCGGAGCGGACATTGCTATCTCGCGTTCTATACTGATAAGGCCGACTTCGCCAGGGTACGTACGGGCAGTTACCCTGACCGGTGCACCGAATCGGCAGTCACCCGTTTCGATGATGTTCAAAAAATTCACCTGCCCAACCCTTGTACCCTGCACATCAATGACTGTTTCACCCGAGGTAATGGCCCTGCGCATCTGCTCTTCAGGGTCATTGTGGCGTTGCTCCCTTGCACGCATGGCCCCATCGATATCCTCCTCTGTGACCTTCTCGCCACCCCGTTCCTGACAGTACAGTCCGCTTTCCACAATGATTGCTTCAGTGTTGCCATAGCGGGCACTTTGCCGCCGCTGGTCGTTTATTTCCCTGTGAGATATTTCAAGAAGTCTTGCCACCGCCGCGGCAGTGAAATGGGGAAGATTGTAACGGGAACACGTGTGGGCTACAAAAACAGCTGACGCATGGCGTGTTGTGGCATCGGCAATGAAAGATTCCGCAAAATCAACTTTCACGCGGAAATAACGCATAAATTCGGGATCATTCTGCTTGAGGTCATAATATTGCTCGCGGGAACCGATGAGGACGAGTTTCACATTTGCATGTATGGGTTCCGGCATCACGGTATTCAGGTGATTACTCATTTCCCTGGAAGTCGCCTCCAGATGGAGCCAACCCGTGCGCAGAAAGCGGTGCAGTTGTTCCCACACCAGACTATCATTCAAAATATCACGTACATGCAACAGTAGAAAGCCGCCATGGGCTTTGATGAGACTGCCTGCACGAATGCTGGAGCTATCGGTAACCATTATCCCCTTTTCTCTTCGGGGAACAATGCTGCCAAAAAGAGAGGCAACGGTGGGATCATTTTCAAAAATTACCGGAGCGCCATTACTACGGCCATTATTTACCACCAGATTGATACGCAGGCGGTCAAGCAGGTAACTCACGTCATCGGCATCAATCTGTGGCAACCGTTGCAGCTGATGGAGCAGGTGTTGACTGGCATCTTCCAGAAAGGTGCCGACAATAATGGTTGCATAGGGTGGCAACGCACTGAGGTTTTGTTTAATAGTCGTCTGGAGTCGGCTGATAAGAGGTGACAGTTCCTGCAGAAAAAATTTGTTTTCATTGGGTCCCTGTCTCCTGCTCATGGGGAGAATGGCATCCAGGAGAGTGGAACTGACTTCGTCCATCGTCATCTGCAACAGGCTCCCTTGTCCTGCCGGCAGCCGAAGAGCACGGGGATAACCCGGTGCTTTGAAATTATGAAAGTAACAGAGGTCCGGCGGAACAGGATAATCCTCTGCCACCCTGTGCATAGCTTGCTTGAGTAAGGAAGATCTGCCACAACCAACATTGCCGAGAGCAAAAAGGTTGTAACCGGGATGGTGTGTGGTCAATCCAAAATGTGCAGCTGCCTGTGCCCGTGACTGGCCTATCCACGGCATAGGCTGGGAAAGGAGCACTGTGGTATCCTGAAAACCAAAAGTTGCAGGAGCAATAGTGAGGCGAAGCTCATGAAATTCAAGTTCTGTGATAGCCATATTGTCAGCTCAACAGGTTGAAGGACAGACCACGGTGCAACGTGGTACAGAATTTTTTACTATTTCTTTATAATTATTTGGTACACAATCATTTTGGGGACGTCAATGTCTTTAATTGAAAGAAAATGTCCGTTTTGTGCCTGCGAAGCTGATTGGTTATTGAAGAGTCTTGATGCCATGGAAAATCATTTTGATGAATTGTTCAATGGGCTGGCCAATCAGCCGCTCTACCGCAGCTGAAAGATTCAAGGCCAGTTGGTACCGGTCACTGATGGCGTGCACGGTTGCCGGATCGTTGGCATAGAGGGCCAGTTTTTCTGAAAACCGTTGATGCACACCGATGATGTAGCGGCCGCGCACCAGCTTGTCCGCCAGATGCACCAGCTCGCGCTCCCGTATTTCCATTCCGGGTGACCACTGCAAATCTTTATGGGCACCCACAATTTCTGCAGCCTGATCAAAGCCCAGTTCGTTCAGCCACCGGGCGCCCGTCTGTTCATGAGGCGGATGCCCCTTGGCGATATCATGCAGCAGCCCACAGATCCGGCAGGTATGCGGACTGAGGCGGCGTCCCGTGTGTTCAATGATGGCGAGGCACAGATTCGCGGCCATGGCCCCGACCATGTTGCCGTGGGCCAGACCTTTTTCCGGCATAGGATGCAGTTTGAGAATGGCCTCGGCTTCAGCAATGGTGGGAATGCCATGATGGCTGTAGCGGAGATAACCGGTAAAGTAGTCTTCCGGGGTGTTCATGTTCGTGTGGATGTTGACATCCGCAACCGCCACATCACGGATCCATTTGGGATGTTTGTTCTCTATCTGTGCCAAAAGCGTGCGCAGTCCGCCATCCGGCTGGGGTTGCCCGGCAATCATGGGGCCGAACCTGGCCGGAAAGAGGGCAGGGTGACCGCGGCGCCCGGCAAACTGGGGATAGCTGATTTTGGCTGTGGCCTGGTTTTGCGCATCCAGGAGGAGTTTGATGGTGCCCCGGCGTACCAGGGGCATATCCACGGGATGCAGGAAAAAACCACCATTCTGTGGGCCAAGGTGACGGATGCCTGTTTGTATGGAACTGAACATGCCCTCAGCAAAGTCCGCATTGTGCACTGTTCGCGCTCCCGCCCGCTCCGCAATGCTGTTCACCTCCTGTGCACGATAGCCGGTGACCACCATGATATCGTCAATCCCGCAGGACCGGAACAGGGTAATGGACTGGTCGAGTAACGTGACGTTGCCCAAAGGGAGGAGGGGCTTGAATGCATGCATGCGCGAGGAAAATCCCCCGGCAAGAATGATGGCGCTTGGTTGTGACGGCATGAAGGCACGTGTTCGATAGGTGTCAAATGCGGGCAATTGTCCCCGGTAGCTACGACCCCACTGAACCTAAACCGGAATCGTCACAGCGGCTAGATTTTTCTGGGTAAACTGAAATTTCCAGCGCTGCTCGCTGAAGACAGCCACGGTTTTTTTAGGAAATCACGCTCCATCTGCTTATCTTTAAGCCTTTTTTCGAGTTCACGGATTGTTTTCTGCTCCGTTAACGCCTCCTTTCCACAATCCGGGAGAGTGACAAATATTGGCAGCGATGAGTGAGCGGGGCCGGTGGTAGATTCTAATTCCAAATGCACCACTCTTGGGAGCAATAAGAGTTAAAGG
>DAIODL010000215.1:0-3915 GCA_036746815.1 Desulfobulbus sp. | reverse complement strand
CAGATCAGCGCACACTTTGTCCACCAGGGCTGCTACCAGAGCGAGATCATCCGGGTTTGGGCGGCCCTGTCCCAAAGGCGCCTTGGATGGCCACATGGAGGAATGCTCGGCAAGGATCTTTGCGGCCGCGACCGGCGTATATCTTTTCGTCTGCAGCTGGGCCGCCAGCTCAGGAAGCGCCAGACCACTGGTCACCCCGCCCCAGGTGGCAAAAGGCACACTGTAACTGTTTTCAGCGGCAGGAGGAAGCCCGTCAATACACGCGTGCACCAGCGGCACCGCGTGATCGCAGTACACCGGCGAACCAATCCACAGGCAGCAGGGTTCCTGTACCGCGGTTCGCAGCACTTCCAGCCCCTCTGCCCGTCCCCTGCCCAAGTCCACCATAAGTGGCGCCTGGCCTTTCTGCAGCAGTGAGGATTGTATGGTTTCCGCAACGCGTCGGGTGGTTCCAGCGGGAGAAAAAAAGATGATGATATGGCGAAACATGTGTTTACTCACAACCGGCTCCCGCTCAGGCGAGCGCCAGGGCGATTTCCTTTTGAATAGCCGCGATACAGGCGCTGGAATCCTCTGCATCGCGGATGGGACGGCCGATCACCAGGTAATCGGCGCCATCGGCAATAGCGCGTCCGGGTGTGGCTACCCGCTGCTGATCGTTGACATCGGCCCTGGCCGGACGGATACCAGGCGTCACCATGATGAAATCCGGTCCCAGCTGCCGCCGTAAGAGCGCTGCCTCCAGAGCGGAGCAGACCACACCATGGCACCCGAGCCGCAGCACGTTGCGTGCCCGTTGCAGGACCAGATCCTCAACCGTGCCCTGAAACTGCAACTCACCGATCTGCTCGTTGCCGAAACTGGTAAGCACGGTGACCGCAAGAATTTTGATGCCCGTATCCGCCTCGAGCGCCGCCTGCACCACCGGCCCATACCCATGTACCGTGGTCAGAGAAATACCACGTCCTGCAAACTGCCGTACCGCTGCCGTCACCGTGGCCGGAATATCGTAGAGTTTCAGATCAAGCATGACCTTGCAGCCCCGGCGGACAATATAGTCCACCACGGGCCAGCCACCGGCAAAAAAGAGTTCCATACCCACCTTGAACATGCGGATCTGGTCGGATAACTGATCCACCCACTGCAGGGCCTTGCGCGGGTCGGGTACATCCAGGGCGAAAATAATGCGTTCTTCCAGGGGAACGGCTGTCACATTCATGCGTTGATCATCTCCTCGGCAAGCATACGGTCAGCAAAATCAAGCACAAACTGCCGTTGGGCGGGGGTGGCCCGGGCGATACAGGAACAATGCATGTTGGTGGAACTGCGCACCAACAACTCAAAGCGAACAGAATTTTTCTCCAGCACCACGCTGAAATAAAAGGGGCCGCACTGCTCGTGGTCAATCTGGGCGGGGCCGATCAAATCCGGCGGCACGGCGAGGAAATATACGCCTTCCAGCGCACCGGGTTTGAGTGTCCGTTTCAGGTAACTGTCCAGATTATCGTGCTCGAGAAACGAAATTTCATCAATCATATATTGTCGCATAACAATTTCCTGGCTGCAACCGCTTTAGGCGCGGATGAATGGTTCATGCCTATAGATCAAGACCGGTGGTATCGTGATTAAGAATCTCACACCCTTCCTCGGTGACCACCACCATGTTTTCCAGGCGGATGCCGCCCCAGCCGGCAATATACAGGCCCGGCTCTACGGTGACCACCATGCCCGCCTGTAAGACCCGCCCGCCACGGGGCGAAAGCCGGGGAGCCTCGTGCACCGCGATGCCGACGCCATGCCCCAGACCATGTCCGAAGGCCTGGCCATATCCGGCCTCTTCCAGCACCTGACGTGCGGCCTTATCCACATCGACCCCGGTGACACCGGCGCGAACAGCGCCCATACCCGCAAGCATGGCCTGCCGCACCGCTCGCTGCCGCTCAAGATAGGTGGCATCCGGCGTGCCCACCACGAAGGTGCGGGTCATGTCCGAACAGTAGCCGTCCAGAATCAGGCCCATGTCAATGAGCACGATCTCGTTTTCCTGCAGTACCCGGTCCGTGGGCACTGCATGCGGCAGGGCCGCGTTGGCACCAAAGGCCACAATGGTATCAAAACTCGGGCCTGAGGCACCCAGCCGGCGCATGGTCGCTTCCAGCGCCCAGGCAATCTCTTTCTCACTCATGCCTGGTTTGATGGTGGCATAGACCTCCTGAAACACCCGTTCATTCAACGCCTGAGAACGGCGCAAAATCTCCAGTTCTCCAGGTTCCTTCACCACCCGCAGGTCTTCAATCAGCCCTGTTTCCGCCAGAAGCTTTACCCTGTGCTCTTCAGCCTTTTCCTGCAGGTGTAGAAAGGAGGAATAGAGGAAGTAGTCGCTTTCAAAAACAAGGCTGCGTGCCTTGCATTTTTCCCACAACTGCGCAAGCGAGACGAGTATGCCTTTGGTGTAGGTGATCACCTCATACAGGGGTGCTTCGGCCTCGGCCTGCAGGGTGAAACGGGAATCGGTGAGCAGATACGGCTTTCCCTGCGCGGGAATGAACAAAAGCCCCGCGGTTTCCTGAATGCCGTGGTCCGGGACGGTATAGCCGCTGAGATAACGCCGGTTTTCCGGCTGGGAGACAAGCAGACTGTCCACTTCTCGCTCGCGCAACACCTGCTGCAGTCGCGCGAGCCGCTGTTGTTCGGGATATTCCATGCTTATACCCCGGTCCAGACCTTGATCTGTTTCTTGAACTGGTCCAGCGCCTGCCCGTACTGAGCGTTCAGGTCGGCTTCCAACTGACTCCACTGCTCCTTGAATTTGGGCTCCGTGGTGGGATCGAATTTCAGCTGATCCGGCTGCATACCTTTGCGAATAAGCAGTTGCTCAATCTGCATGCGGATCTGCTCCTTAAGCTGATCATACATCTGCTGCCGGTGCTGGCTGTACTGCCCGAGGATGGTCTGCAATTCCCTGGTGAACGCGGCGATGTCCGGATTGCCGGCATTAAGCTCCACAATACCGGCCAGAGCGCGATCAATACGGGCCCTGCCGTCGTCGTCACGAGGGAGAAAAAGGTTACGCATGAGGGAGGCCATCATGCCCTTGCGAACCGCCTCCTGCTCATCGCCCGGAAACCCTTGCACGGTCTCTGTCAGGGTCGGTCTGGTGCCGTTGAGGAAATCGACCGTGTTCTGCATACCCTTCTTCAAATTTTCTTCATACTGCATCTCTTCCGGTGTGGCCATGCCCATACGCGCGGCACGTTCCATCACCAGATCCATGGTCGACTTTATTCCAGCCATTGACGAGCTCTCCTCAGTGGACGTTTGCACAAAATATCGTTCCCATACAATGCAGCTTACATGGCACAAACCACAACGCACTGTTTTCACACCACAAAACAGTAAACACGCCACATTGATGAGTCAGTTTACATTGAATGGGATGAGTATAAACATTGTGCCCGTAAACTACAAGCGGCCAGACCCCACGAGCCGGGCTGCGAAAAAGCCGTCGAGCCCGTAGGCGGGGTTCGGACGGAAACAGCCCTCAGCGTCGACCAGCCGCCGCGCGTGCTCGGGCAGCCAGGGCGTGGCCGTTTCGAGAACAAAGCCAGGGAAACGCTCACAGAACAGGCGCACCACCTCCAGATTTTCCTCAGGCTCCAGGGAGCAGGTGGCATAAACGAGCACGCCGCCCGGTTTCAGCAGCGAAGCAGCCACCGTGAGCAGCTGCAGCTGGGTTTTCTGATACTCTTTGAAGTCTGCAGGCTGACGGTTCCAGCGAATATCAGGCTGACGACGGATAACGCCGGTGCCAGAACAGGGGGCGTCGATGAAGACTGCGTCAAAGGGGTCGGGCCGGGTGGCGGCAAAGGATTGCAGATCCGAGCGCACGGCGATGACCGCCCCTCGCTGCCCGAG
>DAIODL010000214.1:0-3951 GCA_036746815.1 Desulfobulbus sp. | reverse complement strand
GGCCACCTTTTTCTACAGTTCCAACCTGTTTACGGTATACGGCGTGATATTTTTCTGTACCGCTCTGCTCAGCGGGCATCTTGCCCGGCGCCTGCGGGTAGCCGAGGAAAAACTTTCCCGCACTTCCAAGGCCTTCACACGACTGTCTACACTGTATAAACAAATTTTTGACGATACCTCTACAGGCATCATCACCTGTAACAATGCCGATTGCATTACCTCTGCCAATCAGGCAGCCATACTGATCACAGGATTTGACAACGCAGCATTGCTTGGTCAGCCTTTTAACCAGATATTCCCCAATATTGGCGCAAAAGAAGAGCAGGATAAAAGTGTCTGTGATTTCACCAGGAAAGATGGGACAGCCATTCGTCTCTGGTACTCACTCAGCACGCTGAATACCCCTGCTAATGAAGATCAGGATATTCCCGCCACAAAAGGTAAGGTTATTACTTTGCAGGATATCAGCCAGATGGAACGGCTGGAAAAACAGATCCGGGATGCGGAAAAACTGGCGGTTGTGGGTGAACTGAGCGCGTCCATTGCCCACGATTTCAGAAATCCTTTGGCATCTATCTCCGGAGCGGCGCAGATACTGGCGATGGAAAAATTTCCTCAGCCCAGCATGGACGCGGAAACATTCAACACGCTGACCAACATCATCCTGCGTGAATCAGCGCGCATGGCCAAAACCATCACTGATTTTCTCCAATTCGCGCGCCCTATAAGCACCCAGTTTGAGTGGTTTGACTTGAATCTACTCGTTAACGAGGTGTTGGCGCAATTTCTCTCCGGTGAACAATCCGAGGAAGCGGGCCGCATTCACCAAGTCATGGACGTCCCCCTTCCCCTGCTGGCAGACCGTCACCAGATCAATGTTCTTCTGAGCCATCTGCTGGAAAATGCCTGTGCTGCCGTAAAAACAACCGGGGGCTCCATCGTCATTACTGCAGAACGGACAGAAAAGGGTATTTTCAGTCTGGAAATTGCCGATGAGGGAAATGGTATTCCCCCAGAATTACGACAGAAAGTACTTGAACCGTTTTTCACCAATCGGCCGGACGGCAGCGGCCTTGGTCTGGCCATTGTACATCAGATTATTGAAAGGCATCATGGTACGCTGACGATCTTAAGCAACCAGCCCCAAGGCTGTATTGTGCGTGTGGAACTGCCTCCGCCCGTTATTCCCTGACTTTTTCTACTTTTGCGCCCACTCCACGCAGCTTTTCCACCATATTCTCGTATCCCCGCTCCAGGTGGTAGATTCTCGATATCTCGGTTATCCCGGAAGCAGAAAGACCGGCAATAACCAGAGAAGCGGATGCCCGCAGATCCGTGGCCATAACCGGGGCCCCGCAGAGCATGTCGCGCCCGACCCCGCGTACCACAGCACGTGACCCTTCGATGGTGATATCCGCGCCCATGCGTTTCAACTCAGCCACATGCATAAACCGGTTTTCAAATATGGTTTCATGAATAATAGATGTGCCATCGCCCTGCGCCATCAGTGCCATGAACTGGGCCTGGAGATCCGTCGGGAATCCCGGGTAAGGCAGAGTGGTGATATCAGTGCTGCGCAGACGGCACAGGCTGCGGCCTTTGATGTCCGGGCAGGAGACCGTCATACTGTCTTCCTTCTCCTCTATCTTCACGCCACAGAGCAGTAACTTTTCCGTCAACGCTGAAAGATGCGAGGGATCACACTTGGTGATAGTCAATGCTCCGCCGGTTGCCGCAACGGCGATCATGTAGGTGCCGGTTTCGATGCGGTCAGGGATGATGGAGGATTCGGCGGCATGCAGTTTGGATCCGCCATGGATCACTATATGATCGCTGTCTTTCCCCTCAATTTTCGCACCCATGGCCATCAGCATATCGATCAGATTCCCGACCTCAGGTTCACGTGCTGCATTCTCAATAATCGTATTCCCCTGAGCGCCAACCGCAGCCATCAACACATTTTCTGTACCCGTGACCGAGGGGCAGTCAAAATAGACGGTACCCCCCTGCATTGAGCCGTCAACAATGGCCTCCACATAGCCCTGTTCCAGGTTGGTGGTCACGCCCAGTTTTTCAAACCCACGCAGATGGTAGTTGATAGGACGGGCACCAATGGCACAACCGCCTGGCAACGAAACCCGGGCATAACCCGAGCGGGCCAGCAAGGGGCCCAGTACAAGCACCGAGGCGCGCATGGTTTTCACCAGTTCATAAGGAGCTTCCACACCAGAAAGCTGATCGCTCTGAATGCGCACAGCACTCCCCTGCCGCTGCCATTGTACGCCGAGAATTTCCAGCAGTTTAAGCATGGTGCGGGTATCCCGCAGATCCGGCACATTGTGCAGAATATGTTCGCCTGGTGCCAGCAGTGTGGCTGCAAGAAGAGGCAAAGCCGCATTTTTGGCACCACTTATCTCAACGGTGCCATAGAGAGAAACTCCACCTTCAATACGTAATTTATCCATAAAATCTGTGTATAGGGGGAAAAAGATAAGAATGATGATCAACAATCAGCGTGACAAAAACACCCTCGGGCGACCCGGGGGAGACCTGCATAATCGCATAACACCACGATTTGTTCGAAGCAGCCACTTTTCTGAAAAAGTGTCTGCACGCTAGACTGCTGGTCTGCGCCGATTTCCAAAACGAGCCAGCCTCCGGGGCGCAGAAAAGCGGGAGCGCGGGCAATAATTCTACGGATACAATCAAGTCCACTGGCGCCTCCGGAAAGCGCCATCATGGGTTCATAACGAGCCACTTCCGGTTCCAGTCCGGCCAACTCAGCATCTGCGATATAGGGCGGATTACTGATGATGGCATCAAATTGCCCGGCAGCATGCAGTCCTGTAAAAAGATCACTGCATACCAGGTCTACCCGCCCATCACCCTGATGACGGCTGCAATTGTGACAGGCCACCGCAAGGGCCGCCTCGGACAAATCCGCCCCAACAACCCGGCATCCCAGTTCCCGCGCCAGTACCAGGGCAATGGCGCCGCTGCCGGTGCACATGTCAAGCAACAGTTGTTCGCGGGTGCGTGGCAGGACAGCAAGAGCCTGCTCCAGCACAAACTCAGTTTCCGGCCGTGGAATCAACACCGCGGGTGTCACCCGCAGTGACAGCGACCAGAATTCCTGCTCACCTGTCAGATACTGCAGGGGAATGTGTTGCTGCCGCTGACCGATTAACTTGCGATACTGATCAACCATCTCGGGAGCCAGTTCCTCCTGTGCCCGCAATATCAAGTCACTGCGGCTGTACGAGGTAACAAACTCCAACAGCAGCCGGGCATCCAGAGCGGCTTCTTCAACACCAGCCTCCGCCAGCTGCCTGATCGCATCCTGCACAAAAGTATGGATTTGCATCGGTTCAGGAAAACTCAGTTGCCCGCCTTCAACGCTTCTGTTTGATAAAATGTGATCAGCGGTACAATTACATCATCAAGCATGCCCTCAATCACCTGGTCAAGGCGGTATATGGTGAGATTGATGCGGTGATCCGTCACCCGTCCCTGGGGAAAATTATAGGTGCGAATACGCTCACTGCGATCTCCGGTACCCACCTGACTCTTCCGCTCCTGGGAAATCTGGTCGTGCCGTTCCTGTTCCATTTTGTCGAGAAGACGCGCGCGCAGTACCTGCAGGGCCCTGGCCTTGTTTTTATGCTGCGATTTTTCATCCTGACAGGTCACCACCATACCCGTGGGCAGATGGGTAACACGAACCGCAGAGTCTGTCGTATTGACCGACTGGCCACCAGGCCCGGAGGATCGGTACACATCAAACTTCAGATCACCCGGTTCAATCTGCAGATCCACCTCTTCCGCCTCAGGGATGATAGCTACGGTCACGGTCGAGGTATGGATGCGCCCCTGAGTTTCCGTATCAGGTACCCGTTGCACCCGGTGCACGCCCGACTCATACTTAAGCCAGGAATACACCTGCTGCCCGCT
>DAIODL010000213.1:0-3970 GCA_036746815.1 Desulfobulbus sp. | reverse complement strand
AAAGGTATACATCTATCCTTTGACTCCTGTTCACCGCACCCGAGGTAAATCCTGCCAGCATGTGGTGTAGGCCGGGGAGAGATGCGCGCGCCGCATGGCCCAGGGCTGCTGGATACCGGTTGCCGCCACCTGGATGGAACCCACACAGGTGTTGATGCGGTCGATGGCGGCCATGACCTGGCGGTTGTCCCGCGCTGGCCGCTCCAGAAGGCGCAGCTGGTGGCGCGCGCTTGGGGAAAAATCCCCCAGCATAACGCCGCCCTTGTTGTAGGCATATCCATCGCGCCAGATCTGCGCCAGCAGCCGCCCGGCAAGCCTGCAGAAACGGAAGCTGTCGTTGCTGTGCTCAGCCAGCATGCCGTGCGCGCAGTTGGCATAAAAGGGACGGTTTTCGGCAAAGGGACTGGTCTGAATAAAAACGCTTATGCTGCGGGCAAACTGTTTTTCCTGGCGCAGCTTGGTGCAGGCAATTTCCGTGTAGGCGCTGAGGGCCTGGTGCATATCCGCGGGGTCGCAATCACAGAGATCAAGCGCGGTGTGAATGCCCAGGAGCTGCAGCCGCCGGGTCAGCCGCCGCCCCACACCCCACACCTCGCCGACCGGAGCAATGCGCATCAGGTTGCGCTGCCGCTCGCGCGTACGCACCACCACCACACCACCCGTGCCCGGATATTTTTTCGCGCCATAGCTGGCCAGCTTGGCCAGAGTTTTGGTCGGGCCGATGCCCACCGAGACAGTAACCCCGGTCCACTTGCGGATGGTGGCGCGGATATGCTCGCCCAAGACCTGCACGTCCCGGATGCCGCTCACATCAAGAAAGGCCTCGTCAATGGAATACACCTCCATGGAGGGGGCCAGCCCCTCAAGGATACGCATAACCCGGTGCGAAATGTCGGCATACAGGGTGTAATTGGAGGAAAAAACAGCGACGCCGTACCGCTCGATCAGCTCCCTGATCTGATAGGCGGGAACGCCCCGTTTGATGCCCAGCGCCTTGGCCTGGGCGGAACGCGCCACCACGCAGCCGTCGTTGTTGGAAAGCACCACCACGGGCTTGTCCCGCAGCTCCGGCCGGAACAGGGTCTCGCAGGTCGCGTAGAAATTGTTGCAGTCCACCAGGGCAAACATGGATTCCACCAAAAGCGCGTCGCCAGAGCACGAGCGCCCCTCGTTTACTTGAACACCCGCACCAGCCCTTTCACCCGCCCAAAAATCTCAAAGGTATCGTCCTCGTGCAGCTCAATGGGCGGATACGCTTTGTTATGGGCGATGAGGCGCACCCGCGGATACAGCGACAGTTCCTTGACCGTCATCTCACCGTTGATCATGGCGATGACAATAGCTCCGTCGCAGGCCTCCTCAGACCGGTCCACGGAGAGGATATCACCTGGACGGATGCCGGCATCGATCATGGAATCGCCGGCCACGCGCACAAAAAAGGTGGCCGGCGGATTGGTGACCAGAAGCTCGTTCAGATCCAGGGTGCGTTCGATGTAATCATCCGCTGGCGAAGGAAAACCGGCGGACACGGCAGTCTGGGCAAAAGGAACGGGGCAGGCGGGAAAATCGCCCGAGAACCCCATGAATACGACATTAGAGGCAATAGACTGCATACGAAAACTCCAGAAATTAGATCAGCCGGTTAAAGGTAGCGTACCCATGGCACCCGTCAATCATGCGCCCGCCTCCGGGCCGTGGTACAGATGTTCCCGCGTGGGCGGCATGGTGGACGGACCTTTTTTATCGTGCTTGGTGGCCACGGTCTGAAAGATGCGTAGCGAGCCGTCCTGAAAGGCGAAGGAAACGCCGGCCAGATAGGCGATCCACATACGGAAGCGTTCCTCGCCGACCAGAGCGATGGCCGCCTCCCTGCGTGCTTCCAGGCGCTGGCACCACAGGCGGGTGGTGAGCGCGTAGTGTTCCCGCCAGGCCTCCATGTCGTGCACCTCGAACTCGCAGGCCTCCATGGACTCCAGGGTGTGGCCGATGTGGTCCAGCTCCGAGCCGGGGACAATGTATTTGAGGATAAAGCGCCGGCCCGGCGTGATTTTGGCGAACTGCCATTTGCTCCGTTTGGCACGGCGGGTGATGCCGTGGTTGAGCAGGATGCCGCGGTCGCGCAGCAGCGAATACAGTTTACCGAAATAGGTGGGGTAATTTTTGATGCCGATATGCTCGTACATGCCGATGCTGGCAATTTTGTCGTACTGTCCGGTCAGTTCGCGGTAATCGCGCAGCTCGATGGTGATGCGGTCCGCCAGCCCCAGCCGCCGTACCTTGTCCACGGCAAAGTCATACTGCTTCTGCGAGAGCGTCACCCCGTGCCCGATCACCTGGTAGTGCTGCACCGCGTAACACAAGAGCCCGCCCCAGCCACAGCCGATATCCAGGAAACGGTCGCCCGGCTGCAAGCGCAGTTTGCGGCAGATAATCTCCAGTTTGTTCTGCTGCGCCTGCTCAAGACTCTCCTCCCAGGAGCGGAAATAGGCGCAGGAATACTGCATTTCCGGGTCCAGGAAGAGCTGGTAAAAATCATTGGAAAGGTCGTAATGAAACTGGATGAACGATTTTTCATCACGTGCGGACTGATGGCGCCCGCTGCTGTCGCCGTGGAACTCGTGGTCAACAGTCCCCTTGTCCTTGAAAAAGAGCAGCGGCAGCGCCTGTTTGAGAAGGTAGGTCTTGCTGATCCGCTTTTTCACCTCATGGGAGCTGATCTTGTTGGTGCGGTCGCCCCGGTGGCGCAGCACCTCGTAGAACGAGAGGAGATCGCCGCCGTTAAAATCAATATTGCCGCAGGCATACTGACGGATAAAGGTTTCCAGGGTGGGGCGTCGCAAGAGCGTCCCCAGCACCTCAGGTCCCTTGATGGCGATGTGCCACTGCTCGGTGGCGTGGTCGCCCAGGGGAATGAACGTGCCGTCCCAGAGACGGACGCTGATATTGGCATCCAGAGTTTGGCCAAGATGAGTGAAAATTTTCGTGGCCGCTGCAAGACACTTCTGTTCCGCATGCTGATTCCGCATACTTCCCCCCGATGGATATCGTGAAGGATGGTTGACTTCAACCGCGCCTGAAATAAAACTGCTCTTTGTTTCCGGCTGTCCCCGCTTCTGTCAGCTTTCCCCTGCCATGCTCAGGAGCGGATAATGAGGTCGTGGAGTTCATCCACATCATCCGCGGCAACCGGAAACTGCTCAACCAGAAGATTGCCGATGGCCGTCACCGCCGCGCAGATGGCAGCGCACCGCTCCCCGCGTTTGATGCCCGCGGTGAGCTCGTGCATGATGCCATCCCAGGTGGACTGATCAATCCTGGCATTGATCCCTTTATCGGCCAGAATGAACGCCTTTTTTTCCAGCACGGAAATATACAGCAGAATACCGTTGCGCGCCTGTGTTTCATAGAGGCTCTCCGCGTAAAAGGCGGCCACCGCGGATTTATGTACCATTTCCGCCACCTCGTGCGGCAGGAGCAGACGCTGCCGCAGGGCTGCCAACAAGGGCATACGGGAAATAAGCTGGAAAAGGAGCAGAAAAAAAATGATGGAGAGCAGGGTAAACAAAGCCATGCCTGTGGTCACGGTCAGCCACAGCCACATGGTCAGCAGTTCGGTACACAAAAAAGCGACCGGCACGGCAATCAGCAATACGCCCATGGCGATGCTCAGACGATAATCGCTGCTGGCACTCACGATCATGGGCACAATTTCGCCCGATGTTTTTCCTTCCGCGCTGTGCACTGCCTCAGTCACCAACGCCTGTTCCTGAGGGGTGAGAAAAGTCTCCGCTAAATTACGCATTGTCGCCTCGTTCTGCATGTCTCCTGTTCACCTGAATGGTGAAGCATATCCGCCGGATTATCGCTTCGCGAAAAGGGCATCTGCCGTTTACCAGCCACCGGAAGCGCCACCACCACCGCCTCCGCCGCCTCCTCCGCCGCTGAAACCGCCACCTCCGAAACCACCGCC
>DAIODL010000212.1:0-4008 GCA_036746815.1 Desulfobulbus sp. | reverse complement strand
GAAGTTTTTAACAATGCTCTTGCTGGTGCACTTGCAACTTGAATTCACCCCCCAACGTTCTAGATTGTTTTTTATAAATGCAGAAACTGGATCAATTTTCAAACGCTGGGTACACCAGCGGAAGACTCTGTTCGGCGGTGGGTAGCCTCGACCAAGCATGTTCACCCAGAATGATTGGTCAGCTGGGGGTTTCAATAGATGTGTCGAAATTTTTAGTTTATTTTTTTCAGAAAATTGGGCCATTAAACGAAGTTCATTTTCGACTCTGCTGACTACTGCCGGAATTTCCACTCTGGTATCTGTACAAACTACAGCGATCTCTTTAGTTCGTATTTCTAAGGGTAACGAACTGACAGTCTCGAAAATAAGCGATACGAGCATTGTGCTGTCTTTTCCACCGCTGTATCCAATAACCCATGGCCGGTAATCGTTTCTGTATAAAATAATTAATTTTTGAATAATAGATGGGATTGACACTGTTGATACCGATGATTTAATGAAATCTTAGTCGCTTGGGTGTCACGCTCTGGTGAGCGTGACAAAAATAATTCTATGCGAAGAATGTTTTTTGCTGCTGCCTAGCGTAATTGTTCTTGCCTGATTCCTCAAGAATTTCATACTCCAAGCAAGGCTGCAAGGTTTCGACCTCTTCGAATTTGCATTAGGAAACACCAATGTAGCTTACATTCTTTTACCACTGTTTTGACATGATTAGCACATGAACGCAATAAGCTCTTTTAATTCGGAGAGTTGTATCATTTTTAACACTTACGTCGAAACAACCTATCGGCCAGCGTGCTGTCCACCTTTTAAAAACGGGACTATTTCTAGCCAGGTTTATTATTGACTGGTTGGACTTTATCTTGATCGTTTTTGTTTTGGTGCCCGAACTCACGCTGCCACCGCTGTGGCGGTCTCCCTCTCTGGTCAACCGATCCTGACTATGGTAAGCTCCCGTCAACTGACAAAACCTGCCGGGATGAAATGCGGTATCCAAAAACGATGCGTACTTCCTCGACCCGCACTACCAGATGCTTGACCTGCTGGCACATACAATATGATGTGCTGGCGGAGGTAAAATATTCTTAGGTGATCATGGATCATTTGTTCACAGAGCTGGATATTCTTAATGTACTCAAATTGAGCATTCTCCTCTGCACAGCCGACGGTGTCATTGTTTATGCCAATGCGAGTGCGGGCAAATGTCTGAGTGCGCCCGGAGGAAAGCTGGAAGGACAGAGTCTTACTGCCGTTTTGCCGCAGATGACGCTGCCGCAGAACACACAGGAGTTGGTCACACCATGCGTGCTGCAGGACCGGCCTTGCACCTGCACGATGACCCCCATGTACCGGTCAGCGCACAATGCGGCTTGGCTGGTGGTGTTGTCCCCACTTGAGGAAAAATCTATGACCGAGCAGGTGCAGCACGAGGTAACGCCCCAGCTTGAAACCATCCTCAACACCAGCACAGATGGCATCTGGGTCTGTGATGGCCATGGGGTGGTGGTGGCGGTGAACCGTGCCTCACAGCTCTTGAACGGTATGGATCAGAGGGACCTTCTCGGCAAGAAAGCCGAACAACTGGTGATGGACGGCATTTTTGATCATTCTGTGACCAGCCGGGTCCTGCAGAGCGGCAAGCAGGAATCATTGCTCCAGTATGTGGAGCACACCAAGCGTACTCTCTTGTGCACCGCCACACCCGTGCTTGATAATGCAGGCCATATCTCGTTGATTGTGGTCAATGAACGGGATGTGACTGAGTTTGAATCCTTGAAACGGCAATGCGAGCATAACCGGCAGCTGACCGAGCGTTTTCAGGAGGAAATCCGCGAGATCCAGCTGCAGAAGGCAGAAAAATACCCCATTGTATTTGAAAGCCTGGCCATGCACAATACCATGACCCGGGCCAACAAACTGGCAACCATTGGTGCCACTAATATTCTCATCCTGGGAGAGTCTGGTACCGGCAAGGGACTTTTGGCCAGGAACCTGCACGAACGCAGTCCCCGCCGGGAAAAACCTTTTATTGAAATCAACTGTGCCGCCCTGCCGGATAACCTGTTGGAAGCGGAACTGTTCGGGTATGAACGGGGCGCGTTCACCGGCGCAGCACCTCAGGGAAAGGTGGGACTGGTGGAGCTGGCCGAGGACGGCACCCTCTTTCTCGATGAAATCGGCGACATGCCCCTGGAACTCCAGGCCAAGCTGCTCAAATACCTGGACAGCCATGAGTTCAGGCGACTGGGCGGCACCAGGGCCATTCAGGTGCACTGCGCCGTGGTGTCGGCCACCAATCAGGATCTTGCGGCCCAGGTCAAAGAAAAAAAATTCCGGGAAGACCTGTTCTACCGGCTCAATGATTTTTCCCTGGAAATTCCACCGTTACGGGAGCGCAAGGAGGATATCCCCGCACTTTTGCAATATTATCTGCAAGTGTATAATCAGGAATACAAGCATGATGCCCGCATTGGCTGGGAAACCATGCTGCGTCTGCAACAATACACCTTCCCCGGCAATGTGCGAGAGCTGAAAAACATGGTGAAAAATGGAGTTGTCTTCAGTGAAAACGGCATCATTGAACCGCTTCTGCCTGGCCAGTTGCAGCCAGCACCGGAAACAGAGCCCCACCAGCAGGTGGCCTCCATCACCTCACTCAATATGCAGGAAGCGCTTGCGCAGACGGAGCGCCAACTCATGCACTCCGTAAAAAGTACCTGCCGGACCACCCGGGAAATGGCCGAACGCCTTGGTATCAGCCAGCCTTCGGTGGTCCGGAAACTCAAAAAATACGGTCTGTAATAACCTCTCAGGAAAAACCCATCACGCTTTGATTCTTTTTTGAATCACCCCTGTATTCATCCATTCCTCTATTCTTCTGCTTCTTTTATTTTCGTATAGTTCCGTCCCATCCAGTTGATTCACTAAAGAATCAGACAGGTCCCAATTCAGGCCATTTTCTCTTTTCACCGATTCACTCATGAATCATCACACAGGTAAAGCCCATACACATACATGATAACACACTGAAAATATTATTATTATTACAATAATCCATTCTGGCATTTCTCTTGCTATCTCCTCTCTATAAAAAATTTTTTCATCCATCTCCATTCATTCAACCCATAGAGAGACAAACAATGAGCACACCAATGACCAACGCAGAATTGGAAGCACTGCGCAATCAATACATTGCCAAGGGAAACGTCAGCGGCATGGACCGCTACATCGCCAAGGCCAAGGGCGTCATCCTCACCGACGTGGAAGGTAATGAATACATTGACTTCGCCGGCGGTATCGCCGTCATGAACGTCGGCCACAGCCATCCCAAGGTCATCAAGGCCATCCAGGATCAGGCGGAAAAATTCACCCACACCTGCTTCATGGTTGCCCCCTATGCATCACCGGTGCTGCTGGCCGAGAAGCTGTGCAAGGCCGTTCCCGGTGATACCCCCAAGGCCGCCATGTTTGCGAACTGCGGCATTGAGGCCGTGGAGAATGCAGTCAAGATCGCCCGTTTCTACACCAAGAAAAAAGGCATCATCGTGTTTGATGGCTGTTTCCATGGCCGCACCCTTCTGGGTATGTCGCTCACCTCCAAGGTGAAACCCTACAAGCTGGGCATGGGGCCCTTTGCCCCGGAAATCTACCGTATGCCCTATCCCAACTGCTACCGCTGCATGTTCGGCAAAAAGTATCCGGAGTGCTCGGTGAGCTGCGCGGATTACCTGGAAGATTTTTTCATCACCCATGTGGCGGCTGAAGAAACCGCGGCCGTGCTGATTGAGCCGGTGCAGGGTGAAGGCGGTTTCATTGCCCCGACCAAGGAATACCTGCAGAAGCTGAAAGCCATCTGCGAAAAGCACAACATCCTGGTCATCTGCGACGAGGTACAGTGCGGCATGGGCCGGACCGGCACCATGTTCGCCACCGAGCAGTACGGCATTGAGGCGGATCTGACCACCATTGCCAAGAGTATTGCCGCAGGCGTGCCGCTTTCCGCCGTGG